>DMMN01000149.1 GCA_003453835.1 Bacteroidota bacterium
GATTATCTTTCGGTGATGACAGCGGGAGCGTACGGGTTCTGCACCCCCTCGAACTACAATGCCCGCTTGCGACCGGCCGAGGTGCTGGTCAACGGCGAGCGGGTGCGCGTGATTCGTGAACGGCAGACCCTGGATCAACTGTAGCCGTAGGCAATCCCCCTGCGGGGGAAAACAATTTCTGAAGGAGGTCTATGAAGCTGCACGACGTTGCTGTCGTGGGTGCGACCGGTCTGGTCGGCCGCGCAATGGTGAGAGTCCTGGAGGAACGGAAATTTCCCGTCAACAAGCTGGTGTTGCTCGCATCCGAGCGGTCCGTGGGGAAGGAGATACCGTTTAACGGAAAGATGGTGCCTGTTCACCGGCTTGAGCCGGATCGGTTTAAGCGCGTGGAATACGCCTTGTTCTCTGCCGGAGCGGGTGTAAGCAGAGAGCACGCGCCGGATGCAGTGAAGCACGGGGCGGTTGTGATCGACAACAGCAGCGCGTTCCGGATGGACGACAGCGTCCCCCTCGTGGTGCCGGAAGTAAACCGCAAGCAGATTTTCAAACACAAGGGGATCATCGCCAACCCAAACTGTTCCACGATTCAGATGGTCGTGGTTCTGAAACCGCTGCATGACGCGTTCAAGATCAAGCGGGTGATCGTTTCGACCTATCAGTCTGTCACTGGTGCCGGGAACAAAGCCGTCGTCCAGTTACAGGAGGAGCTGGCAAACCACGTTCCGAAGGAGATGAAGTTCCCGCACCCGATCGCGTTCAATTGCATCCCTCACATCGACGCCTTCTTCGATGATGGCTATACGAAGGAGGAAGTCAAGATGATGAATGAGACGAAGAAGATCATGGGGGAGAACATCAAAGTGTCCGCAACGACTGTTCGAGTGCCCGTGATGGGAGGGCACAGCGAGTCGGTGAACATCGAGTTCGAAAAGAAGTGTTCCGTAAAGGAAGTGCGCGAGATCCTCGACAAGGCGCCCGGCGTCGTGGTGGAAGACGATCCCAAGAACAACATCTATCCTATGCCCATCAACGCACACGACAAAGACGATGTCTTCGTGGGTCGGATCAGAAAAGACGAGACGGTGCCGAGCGGGATCAACCTCTGGATCGTCTCGGACAATATCCGGAAGGGCGCGGCAACAAATGCCGTGCAGATCGCGGAGGTTCTGGCACTCGGGAAATGATGTCAAGCTTCTGGGACGGGCACATCACCGAGGGTATGAGACGGTCGATGAAGCTTCGCGGAGATGATACAAGAATCCGTTTGACATCTGCTCGGGAATCAATATTGCACAAAGTACGGGCGAACAATTCAAAATGAAAACAATTCAACGATGCTTGGCCTTCGCTCTTCTTCTCGTCCTTGTTTCCTGCACAACGAGAGAAGACGGGCAGAACAAGCAGACCGACCTCGTCACGTTCGCGCTCAAGGGTGAGGTCGTTTCCCTCGATCCCTCAGCGAGGCGCATGACGATTGCGCATGAGGAGATCCCCAACTACATGAAGGCGATGATCATGCCGTTCAAGGTGAAGGACTCGACGCTGTTTGTCGGCGTTGAAGTCGGAGATTCGGTGCAGGGGACGCTGGCCGTCTCGCGTACAGAAAGCTGGATTGAGAACCTTGCGGTCATTGGGAAGGGAGAAGCTCCTCCGCTTTCTGCCGGCGATGTGGTATTCAAGAGGCTCTTCAAAGAGGGTAGGCCCATGCCGGAGTTCACGTTCACCAATCAGGACGGGAAGCGAATCAAGTTCAGCGACTTCAAAGGGAAAGTTCTTGCATTCACATTCGTCTATACGCGCTGCCCGCTGCCCGATTTCTGCATTCGCATGAGCGATCATTTTGCGAAGGTGCAGAAGGCGCTGGCGAAGGAGCGATCGCTCCAGAGTTCCTGGTATCTTCTGACCATCAGTTTCGATCCCGAGTTTGACACACCCGCCGTGTTGAAGAAGTATGGCCAAACCTACGGCGCCGATTTTTCCACCTGGGATTTCGCGACCGGCGACTCCGCCTCCATCCGCAGGCTTGCCGACGGGCTTGATCTGACGCTCCAGAACGACGAGGGTGGACTTATTGCCCATAATCTTCGCACGGTCCTGCTCGATCCGAAAGGCAACCTTTCGAAGATCTTCAAAGGAAATGAATGGAGTCCGGAGGATGTCCTCGCCGAAATCCGGAAGCTTTCCAAATCAAACATCACTCATCAGTAGTGTGCCCCACCACACACTTCGTAGTCGGAGAATATTGTGAAGGTCGATTTTCGTGAACGTATCAGACAGGGACCCATCCTGTGCGACGGGGCGATGGGGACGCTTCTTGATCTGTACGAGTACGAAGAGCAACCGCACGAGATTCAGAACCTGAAGAATCCCGACATCGTCGAACGCATTCACCGCGAGTATGCCGAGGCGGGCGCGGAGATCATCGAAACAAACACCTTCTCGGCAAACCGCTTCCGTCTCACGCAGTTCCATCTGGAGGAGAAGCTCGAAGAGATCAATCGGCGGGCGGTGGAGATCGCTCGTCGGGCAGCCGGGGAGAAGGTGTACGTGGCGGGAGCCGTTGGACCAACAGGGAAGCTCCTAGAGCCGATCGGCAAACTCAGGTTTCAGGACGCGCGTGCGGCATTCAGAGAACAGATTGAGATCCTCGTGAAGGAGGGAGTTGACCTCCTCATTCTGGAGACGTTCGTCAGCCTGCAGGAATTGGATGAAGCGATTTCGGCAGCAAAGGAAGTCTCCGACCTCCCGATCGTCGCACAGAAGGCGTTCCCTGAGGACGGCTCTATTCTGTCGGGAACATTTCCGATTGAAGTGGTCGAGCATATTCTTTCGCGTGGCGTTGATGTCGTCGGGGCCAACTGTACGGTCGGCCCCCAGCGGATGTTCAGCCTCATCCGGAGCATGTACAAAGACGGCGTCATCCTCTCCGCTCAGCCCGCCGCCGGCATCCCAACACTTCTGAACGGGCGGGCAGTGTACCACACAACCCCGGAGTACCTCGGGGCCTATGCAAAGGAACTTGTCCAGGCGGGTGTAACGCTTGTCGGAGCGTGCTGCGGATCGACGCCGGCACATATCCGACAGATTCGAAAGGCACTCGACGAACTACAGGGGAAGCGGGAGGAGGAACGAGGTCGAAGCGAAATTGTGCCTCGGATCGTGATAAAGCAGGCGGAGATAAAGGTCGTCGAGCTCGGCAAGGAAAAGGAATCTGAGCGGAAGGATGAGTGGTCGCTCTTTGCGAAAAACATCCGAAAGAAGTTCCTCACTTCCGTTGAGCTGGATATCCCACGGGGCATCGAGATGTCAGCCGTTCTTGAAGGGGCGGGATATCTCCACAAGCACGGTGTCGATGCCATTAACATCACGGACGGCGCAAGAGCGCGCCTGAGAATGAGCTCGGTTGCGCTGTCGCACATGGTTCAGCAGAGCGTCGGCATCGAGGCGATGACGCATCTTGCCACACGCGATCGGAACATGATCGGCCTACAGGCGGAGTTGCTCGGCGCGCACGCACTCGGTCTCCGAAACATTCTCTGCATTACGGGTGATCCAACAAGCATAGGCGATTACCCGCACGCGACGTCGGTGTTTGACATCGACTCCGTCGGTTTGATCCGCGCCGTCAGGTCGATGAACGACGGTCGCGATCTCATGGGGAACACCATCGAGCACCACACTTCCTTCTTCATCGCGTGTGCTGCTAATCCGATAGCGGACGACATGGATGTAGAGATCCGCAAGCTGGAACGAAAAATTGCCGCCGGCGCCGACGTTATCTACACTCAGCCGCTCTATGAATTGCGCACACTAGAGCAATTCCTGAAGCGCATGGAGCAATGGCAAAGACCCGTTATGGTGGGACTTCTGCCTTTGCGGAGCTACAAGCACGCCGAGTTTCTCCATAATGAGATTCCTGGAATGGCCATCCCGGATTCGATTCGAGACAGGCTTCGTCACGCAGGCGAAAGAGCCGCATCGGTCGGTGTCCAGCTTACAATCGAATTCCTCAAGGAGGCCAAGGCAATGGTCGCTGGCGCCTACTTTATGCCCCCGTTCAAGAAATACGATATCATCCCACCCATCCTGGAAAGCTGTCTGTAAGCATATCGCAAAAAAATCCTCTTGCTTTTCGTTTCGTCAATCAGGATATTCCTGCGAATAAATAAAGCAAGGAAGAATTTCTATTCGGAATGACTCCAGAACGCGCTTTGCTGCTTTCGGGGATTGTCGCGATCACACCGGCCTTCGCAAGTCTCGCGCAGTCACCTCAGAACCTGCCCTCTGGACTCGGCGCACTCCGCGCTCACGAGCCCGTTGTCATCGACGGGCATCTCTCTGAACGAGTGTGGCAGCGTGCCGGAGAAACTAGGTTCATCCAACGCGAGCCGTACGAAGGAGCCCCACCCTCGGAGCGAACGGAAGTCTGGGTGTGCTACGATGACGAAGCGCTCTACGTTGCTGCTCGATTGTTCGACAGCGCGCCCGATTCGGTAATCGGCCGGCTCGCCCGTCGGGATGAAGACTCCCAATCGGATCAATTCGGATTCGCTCTCGATGCCGCACACGACAAACGAACCGCCGTCTATTTCATCGTGAACCCTGCCGGCGCCATCGAAGACGGAACAATCTCCAACGATTCACACCTGAATTCTAACTGGGACGCGATCTGGGACGTTGCCGTGCGCATCGACGACAAAGGTTGGACGGCGGAGTTCCGCGTTCTACTCTCGCAGCTCAGGTTCGCCAAGAACGATCGGTATGTCTGGGGTATTGAATTCTTTCGACGCATCGAGCGAAGACATGAAGAGTGTTATCTTGCACGCCACCCACGAACCGATGCCGTCCGCGTTTCGCGTTGGACCGAGCTCCACGGAATAGAAGGAATCGAACCCCCCGCTCGAATCGAGATTCTTCCATACATAGCAGGAACGACGAAGTTCCTCCAGCAACCGGCGGTTGATTCCTTCAACGAAGGCCGCGACGATCCCTACAAGGTCGGACGAGACTATTTTGGGAACGTCGGCGCAGACGCGAAGATCGGTCTCCGCGGGGACGTGACCCTCGATGTGTCGCTCAATCCGGATTTCGCCCAGGTCGAGGTCGACCCAGCCATTGTGAACCTCACGGCGTACGAAACCCGCTTCCAGGAAAAACGCCCCTTCTTCATCGAAGGGCAGAGCATCTTCAACTTCGGTCGCGGTGGTGCAACGAGCTTGCAGGATTTCAACTGGCATGACCCCAACCTCTTCTACAGCCGGCGCATCGGTCGCGGACCCCAGGCATCCGTTACTCATCCGGGATTTCGAGACATTCCAGACCGCACGACGATTCTCGGCGCGGCAAAGCTCAGCGGCAAGATCAGCGAAACGTGGTCGTTCGCCGCCCTGACGGCCGTCACCGACCGTGAGTATGGGAATGTCGATTCAGCGGGGATCCGATTCAGCGAAGAGATTGAACCGCTAACGTTCTACGGCATTCTAAGAACGCAAAAGGAATTCAATGACGCCCGCCAGGCGATCGGCATTCTTGCCACGAGCGTCGAACGCGATCTTCGACAATCGCGGCTGCAGAACGTCTTGAACGATCGGGCGCTCTCGTTGGGGATCGACGGCTGGACGTTTCTGGATGCGGAGAAGGATTGGGTTCTCACCGGTTGGGCAGGGGCATCTTACGTCGGGGGATCCCCCTCCCGGTTGATTGCCTTGCAGAGGTCACCGGTGCACTATTTTCAGCGCCCCGAGGCCGACTACGTCGAGGTCGACTCGACGGCAACGTCAATGACCGGATGGGCAACCCGTGTGTGGCTGGACAAGGTAAAAGGGAACTGGATTTTCAACGCGGCGCTTGGAGCGATTCACCCAAGCTTTGAATCCAACGACGCGGGCTTCCTCTCGAATGCGGATTACGTCAACATGCACGTCTATGCCGGCTATCAATGGTTTGAACCCGATGGTGTGTTCCTCACGAAGAGTGCAACGGCCACGGCTCTGCGTGAGTTCGACTTCGGGAGATTCGAAATCGGGGAGACGTACAGGTTCGATCTGTTCGGTCAGTTTTCAAACTTTTGGAATTCGTACTTCGGTTTCGGATACAATATGGAGTCGTTTGATGACCAGCGGACCCGAGGGGGGCCGCTCATGAAGTCTCTTGAAAGCGCGTTTCTGTACACGACACTTTCCACGGATTCCCGAAATCTCCTGAGCGGGACGGTGCATACGAGCGCTTCGAAAGGCGCCTCCGGTGGATGGAATTTCTATACCTCTCTTGGGTTCACATGGAAAGCCTCGAAGACGCTGATGATTCGCGGTGGCCCGGATTTCTCCCGCAATCATAACGTTGCTCAGTACGTAACCAGCCTAAGCGATCCGCACGCCCTTCAAACCTTCAAGCGACGATACATCTTTGGAACGCTTGATCAGACGACGCTCTCGGCTTCGTTTCGCGTCTACTGGACGTTTTCCCCAAAGCTAAGTCTCCAACTCTATCTCCAACCTCTTCTCTCAACCGGCAAGTACACGGACTTCAAAGAGCTTTCTAGGCCCCGCACGTTTTCCTTCAACCATTTTGGCGATGGGAGTTCGACGATCAGGCGGGACGAAAACGTCTACGCCATTGATCCTGACGGACCCGCCAAACCTGCCTCACCATTCCTCCTCTACAATCCCAACTTCAACTTCAAATCGCTTCGTGCAAACGCGGTGCTGCGCTGGGAGTATCTGCCCGGCTCGACGTTCTATTTTGTCTGGACGAACGAGAAGGTCGACTACGAGACGGGGGGCGAGTTTCGTTTCGGCCGCGACTTCAGCACGCTCCTGCGCGACCGGCCGGACAACGTCTTCTCGATCAAGCTGACGTATTGGATGAATCCGTAGAGTGGCGAGGTGCGGTACCGTGTAGTCGCGAGGCAAGACGGAAGATCACTCAGACTGGCTGGATTGAGCGGGGGGCTTCCGCGCTATGGTGGCCACGAACTCAGGGTCCGTGGCGATAGAGAGAAAATCGGAGTCGAGAATTTCATACGCTCTAAACTCTAGCGCTACCGCCTTGGCCAGGGCTTCGAGGCAACTCTTCTTATCCTGTTGAACGGCAAACATCCGTGCCGTGAAGTACGTCAGATCTACCGATTCGGGGGCGATGGTTTCGGCTCGTTCCATCTCCTTCTTCGCGGCATCGACTCTCCCTCTTCGTGATTGGAGCAGGGCGAGATAGGCGATCGATTCCACGTCGTTCGGATTCGCCGTCAACGCCTTGTCTGCGGCGGCGATCCCCTTATCAAGCTCGGCGAGAGATTCCATGGACTTGCCCCGGAAATTGTTCGCTCTCGCGATCCAATAGTACAGCTTCGCCTTCGTTCGGTCATCGGCCCCTTGAAGGTACTTCTCACAGAACCGGACGATCTTGGCCTCCAGGTCTTCCTGCGTGTGGACGCTCACCCAAGCGCTGAACTTGTAGCGGACGGAAGTCAAAGAGTCGGGTGCACCGAAATTCGTCGCCAGGTCGTACGCGGCAGCCGCCTGATCGTATTCTCTCTTGAAGTGATGCAGCAGGCCTTTGACCAGGAACGACTCCGGGTGTCTAGGATCCAGTCGAACGACGGTCGTTACGTACTGACTCGCCTTTTCGTAGTCGCCCTCGATAATCGAGAGCCAGGCAAGCTGGCGATGGCCGTCTGCGCTGCCGGCTTGAAGCGAAAGCCCCTTGTTGGCGGCCTCTCGTGCGCCATCAAATCTCTGCAGATAGCGATTGATCTCGGCGATAACCGTATAGGTTTGAGCAATTCCCTGATGAAGGGTTATTGCAGCCCGGGACATGTTGAACGCCTCACCCAGCAAGCTTCTGTCACGCTCGCCCCCGCGTTTGTATTGTTCCAGGATACCCTTCCCCAGAGCCGCATACGCCTGAGCGAATACTGAGTCGCCCTGCAACGCCGTTTTCAGGCAAACGACACCTGAGTCGATCGCGGCATCGTTCTGCTGCTGAATGAGATGTTGCCCCCTGATGTAGAGATCGTAGCTCCATTCATTCGACGTGAACCGTTGAGCCGGAAGACCGGGCGCTTCGATATTGAGCGCAGTGAGTATTCCGCCGGCGGCTTTGATTGCCAGATCGTTTAACCCGACACTCGTTCCTTGGAACGTGGATTCCCAGATCGTCTGTTGATCTTCGACTTTGATCAGCTTTACCGAAATCGACACGCCATGGGTTTCTTGATACGTACCAAGTACAACATGTGACGTGCCGAAGGCACTGCCCGCCTGTGCGAGATTGACCCCTTTTGATTCCAATCTTGTAGCGCTCGATGGGGCCGTTACCGTCAGTTGCGTAGCTCGGGCAAGATTTTCTGCTATGAGTTGGGCAACCGCAGCTCCCTTGTAGTTGTCTTCGCCGACCAATTGCCCGTACTCAAATGCGAGCACAGCAACAGCAGGAGGACCCGACGAGAAGACGCCGGGGAGGAGCAGGTAAACGGCTAGTGCAGCGACAACAAGGACGCCCGCGCCGATTCCCGCGTAAAGCCCTAGTTTTGATTTCTTGGCAGCCGACTGTTGTGTCCGTGCTTTTTGACCTGCGGCAAGCTTCGCTTGTCGGAGAGCTTCTTCGGCCTCCCGACGTTGACGTTCGATCTCTTCCTGAGCCTTCTGCTCTGCCTCCAATGCTTGAAGTCGCACGAGTTCGACTTTGGCCTGTTCCGCTTGTTTGATCTGCTCTTCGAGCTGCTTTGCCTCGGCGTTTTTCGGATCGATCATATAAACTTCTTTGACAACCGCGACGGCGTCCGCGAACCGATCCTGTTCCACGAATTGCATTGCCCGTTGCAGACAGTCCTGAATCTTGCGGTGCCGCTCTTCTTCCTTTCGTTTCTTTTCTTCCCGCAAGCGTTGCCGGCGCCCCTCCTCTTCCCGTTTCGAGCGCTCCTCTTCAATTTGCAGCAGCAGCATCTGCGCGCCGTAGTGGACGGAGACGATCTTGTAGATCTCCTTAATCTCCTCGTCTGCCTTTTCCAGATTTCCCTCCCGGAACGCTTCCTCCGCCCGCTTCAAGATCTCGTCCGCTTTGGTCTGTCGTTCCTGCTCCTCTTTCTGCTTCTCTTCACCGGCTTTTTTTGCGGCCTCGACGAGTTTCGCTTCCTCCTCCTCTTGTTTGCTGATTGCGTCTGCTTTTTTTCTGGTTGGAGCCTGGCGGGCCGATTGGGAGGGTTCGGAAAGATCAGGGATGGAATCGAGGAGAATTTCGTACACTTCGACAGGTTCGGCAATATTCTTCAGCTCGATCGCGCCAATATCATACACTCGGATCTGCATCTTCTTCTTCACTTGCTTGTAGACGTCTTCCGAGATGCAAATGCGGGACGGCTCGGTGATCGCCTCGATGCGGGCGGCGATGTTGACACCGTCGCCGAAAATGTCGTTCCCGATCGTGACCACATCCCCCAGGTGGATGCCGACGCGGATTTCGATCTTCTCGAACTCCGACTTCTCCTTGTTGTAGTTCCAGAACGATTCCTGAGCGTCGATGGCACATTTGACCGCATTCACCGCGCTCGAGAAATCCACCATGAATGAGTCACCGATGGATTTGATTACAATTCCGCCATGTCTTTCCACAACCTCTTTCATCATCGCATCGTGCACGCGGAGGACTTGCAGTCCGGCAACCTCGTCTTCTCCCATTTTCTTGGAGAAGTTCTTGATGTCCGTGAACATGATGGCGGCGAGCTTGCGGACCCCGGTGTCTTGATCGGATGCCATGGTGGACTAACGTGCTTGCGCTTTCATTGAACGGATAGTGGGTGGTAAGGAAAGGCCCGGCAATCGGTACCCCCCGATTGTCGTTGAGCGAACACGTCTTGTCAGGGGCCGCTGTAAACGTGTCCGAGAGCGCTGGTTTCCATACGGTGCTCCAAGATATTCACTCGTTCCCGGAATGTCAATATGGGTGCTAACATAAAGAAGCCCGTGTCAATCTTAAGCAATCACTGCGGCGAGCCGAAAAAGAAGATGGATGGTTCAGACGGCCCCATGAGGAGAACCGCTAGCCTTTGAGGTAGTATTTCCGCGCATACTCTGCTACCATGCGGTCGGTGTTGTACACGGGGATGAGGGTACGCATCGCATTGCGGATGCGCGCAATCCACCGTACAGGTATCCCCCGCTCATTCCTCGAATAAAACTCGGGGATGACCTGCTCCGCGAGACCTGTGAACAGATCGGCGAAGTCCTTTTCGTCCTGTGCTTCGAGGTCGGATTCCGTTTCGCCATCCCCGATTCCCCAGCCGTTCGTGCCGTTAAAACCCTCGCACCACCATCCATCAAGAATGCTAAAATTAAGCCCGCCGTGGATGACGACCTTCTGTCCGCTCGTGCCGCTCGCTTCCAACGGGCGGCGTGGATTGTTGAGCCAGACATCGGCTCCGGCAACCATCTGGCGTGCGACGTTCATGTCATAGTTCTCTAGAAATACCACCTTGCCGGAAAACTGAGGGTGATGAGACATCTCCACGATCTTCTGGATGAACCTCTTTCCTTCGTTATCTCTTGGATGCGCCTTGCCGGCGAAGACGATTTGAAGTGGCCGCTGTGGATCGTTGAAGACGGGGATCATTCGTTCGAGATGCCGGAAGAGGAGAGGAGCGCGTTTGTAGGTTGCGAATCTTCTGGCAAAACAGATCGTCAGCGCGTCGGGTGAAAGAACATGGTCAAGAGAGCTCGAGCCGTCGCCTCCGATTCTGAGATACTGGTCGCGGAGCCGCAGGCGTACGAATTCGATCAGGTCTCGTCGAAGAACATACCGCAACGCCCACAGCTCTTCGTCGGTGGCGAGACCGTCAAACTCGATCTTGTGCCAGTAGTCGGCATCCATGAGCTTGTCCGTCCAGTCGATGCCGAGGCGCTTGTTCCAGAAGTCGTGTGCTTTCCGCGTGGCCCAACTTGGCGTGTGAATGCCGTTGGTTACGTGTCCGATCGGTATCTCACCGGTGGGACGAAAGGGATACAGTTCCTTCCACATCTCCCTGCTGACGAGGCCGTGAAGGCGGCTCACGCCGTTGGCTGCCCGCGACATCTTGAGGGCAAGCACAGTCATCGTGAACAGCTGATGAGGATCGCCGGGATTGATGCGACCGAACGACATCAGTTGGTCGAGGGAAAGATGTGTATCGCTCCAGAAGTTTCCGAGGAGGTGATGCATTAACTCCTGGCTGAAACGATCGTGGCCGGCAGGAACGGGAGTGTGTGTCGTGAAGATGCATCGCGCGATGACGGAGTCTTGCGCCTCTTCAAGGTTCTTCCCGGCCTTCAACTCCTCGCGCAAGAGCTCAAGCGTCAGGAATGCCGAATGACCCTCGTTCATGTGAAAGACTGCCGGATAAACCTTCAGCGAGTTGAGAAGACGGACTCCTCCGATCCCGAGGATGATCTCCTGGCCGACCCGAGTGTCGATGTCGCCGCCGTAGACGTGCGCCGTGAGACCCTGGAAGTGTTGGTCGTTCTCCGGAAGATTGGTGTCGAGCAAATACAGAGTCGCTCTTCCGATGCGCGCCCGCCATGCCTGAAAGTACACCGTGCTGTGACCGATCTCGACGGAGTTGAGCAGGCGCCCGCCTTCGGGCTGTGTGACGAGCTCCAGGGGGAGGCGCTCCGGATGATAGATCGGATACAACTCCTGTTGCCAGCCATCCGGACCGACGCGCTGCTGGAAGTACCCCTGCCGATAGAAGAGCCCGATCCCAATGAACGGAATGCCAAGATCGCTGGCCGATTTCATATGGTCGCCGGACAGAACCCCGAGTCCTCCGGAATAGATCGGCAGCGACTCATGAAGTCCGAACTCTGCGCTGAAATAGGCAACGGGTCCCTTCAACTCCGCGATATGCTCGGATGCCCACGTTATGCGTGAATCCAGATACGATTCAAATTCCTGTAGCACCTCTTGAACGGTCTTGGAGAAATCGGGATCGTGGAGCCGGGCGGTCAGTTCCTGGCGTGAGATATCGTGCAGGACGTCGACTGCGTTATGGTTTGACCGCTCCCAGGCAAGAGGGGAGAGTTCCCGGAAGATTTCCTGAGCTTGCGGGTTCCAGGTCCACCAGAGATTGTGTGCGAGTGTGTGAAGTTGTTCGGCGAGTGATGTGAGGATTTCGTTCGTTTGTTCTTCCATACCTTCCCGTCATGCGCATTGCGGTGGACTTAAATCGCACTCAGAATGCCAAAAATTTGTTCCAAATTCCAGAGTCAGGAGTAAATTCTTGCCGCTGCGTGTGGAAGATGTGGAAGCGGCGGGGAAGGGAGGGAGTTCGTGGGGCGATCGAAAGCTTTTCAGAACGGATCAGAGCGGCCACTTCGATTCGAATGCCTTGCGATTGGCAAGCAGCCGTGCCTTCCTTGCTTCCGCGCTTTCCAATGGAGTTTCGTCGAGCAACGACAACCGACGCTCGAGAATCGCACGGGCGTCTTCGAAAATCGTCGTGAGCCCTGTGAGAAGATCTTGTTTTGTTCGATCAGTCTCAGCAAGCCATTCATCCGGCATCGACTCTACGATTTCCTCCAGTGCCTCGGCGTCGATGATAGGTTGGACGATTTCGATGTCCTCTTTCTTGCAGTAGAACGGATGCCTCCGTATCAACGGCAGGAAGAGGTTTTCGGAATAGGCCCCGCCGTTCAAGAGCATCTTGATCGCCATCGTTGAGGCGAAGTCGATGCAATACATTTCGTTTCCCGAGAAGACCATATTGGGATTAAGGTCTGTCCGGTCGATATTGAGGAACAGGGCGTCGAAGGCATAGATGCGTTCTCTGATCGGGACGTCTGTTGTTTCTGCGAGACGTCGATCGAAAGGCGTGGCCCCTTCGATGAACTCGACACCCAGGTTGATGCCGAGGCTTCTCAGGATGAGATCGTTGATGTCGGGATCCCTCTCTTCATCGACGAGATCTGCCGTGATGGTCACGAGATGCGGTGTCGGCACAGGGAGGCCGGCATGTCGGGCAAGCCAGAGAGCGGTCCAATCCACGGCATTGGCGAGAGGGCCTTCACCGGTTCCTTTCCATTTGATGATACATTTCGAGCCGCTGCTCGTTTCGACGAGCACCGGAAGCGAAGATCCGCCCCGGAAATCTCTGATGATCGTCTCTGCTTTGGGATGCACTGTTGAGGTGTTCTCGCTTTGGTTGGAAAGTGACGAGTAATGAATTCGCAATTCTGAATCGTGCCTTAAGGGTCATCCGTTCCTCAATGACAGAGACGTCGGAACAGGAGCGATTGATTAGCGGCGCGGGTCTATCAGCATTGCGTTCAATTGCCTGTAGTTGATGATGCCGCCGTTTGCCTTGAGATGTCTGACGACGGCAACGGCTCTTGCGGTACGTTTCTCTGGGTTCTTGACCAGGCCGATGATGTACAGCAGCGTTCGCTGTCTCCCTTGCGTAAGGGCATGAAACAAGGTGCTGCCTTCGGGATCTTGACGGAGAAGCTCCTGTAATTCTGCAGGCAAGGGTAAGCCGTACGTGCTGAGGTCCTTCTTCAAGGTGACCTGGACCTCGATACCGAAGTCGAGTCCGAGCGCATCGCGCATGTTCTTATTCACTGTGATGACGAAGGTCCCGCCCCTCTGGGGCAAGATCGCGCACTGGTGCTCAGCAGAGCCGTTGACGGAGCACAGGACGCGGCGGGAACCTGTGCCGCTCAACCGCTCTACGATTCGTTTCGGCACGCGGAAATGGCAACCCCAGAGCCTGTTGACTGATCGCTCCAGGATCGACGTGAATCGGAATCCATTTTTTGGAGGTGTTGCTTTCTTCAAGGTGTGAAGTCGTAACTACTCAGCCAAAAACCCTTTGAGAGGAAACGATTCGGCCCACGAGGCACCCCGACCAGGAGACTGTCGGGGCAGGCGCGGAAGACGCGAAATATTGTGTTTCGGCATGAAGAAGTCGAGAGACCGTTAATAGCGTTCGAATGTTTAGCGTGTTTAGTGGACATTTGGCCAAGGTGAGTAGTTACGTGAAGTCAAGGAACAGCTGTTTCTTGGTGCGGTTGTTTCGTGGCAACCACCATCGGGTTTTCCAGGATCAGTCGCTCAAGGGACGCTGCGGATTAAGCTAAAGAAGAAGAATGGCATTTTCAAGATGCGATGGGGGCTGGTTTTGAGGATCTCCGCGCCGTCGCTCCCGGCCTGTGGCTCAGGTTCAAACAAGATTCGATGGATCTCCAATCTCTGGATTGTTGGAAAAGACTTGGAGGCGGTCATCAAAAGAAAAAGGTGCAAAGCCAATTACTGGGCCTTGCACCAGGCGGCGAGGGGGTACGGCACTATTTGAGAAGAAGCAGTTTACCAGAAGTCAGATATGGCGTTCCACCTCGTGATGGACTCGCGATGAACCTGTAGAGATACGCGCCGCTGGAAACTCTGGATCCTCCATTATCTTTGCCATTCCAGGCAATCGAGTAATGACCCGCTGCTTTGTCTACGCCGGGGACCAAACTCTTCACCAATCTCCCAGAGGCATCGAAAATCTCCAAGGTCACATAACTATTCTCCTTCAGCTTGAACACGATGGTAGTTGTTGGGTTGAACGGATTGGGGTAGTTGGAGACGGAGTTTTCAGGCGGGATGGTCGACTGATCCTCGGCAAGCTCTTCTTTTTCTTTGGAAGATGCGCTGAGGTCCTGTCTGCCAAAAGCCGGCACCCATTCGGGATCAGAATAGGATTGTGCCGGCGGATAATATGCCCGCACATCGTACCATAATAAGTCGTGCGTGTAACCATTGGTTACAAGGTATGTGTTGTCGACACAACCTCCTGTTTGGTTGTCGGCGGTCGCTACGAGCACAGGGGGTCCCTCGGATTGTCCTTGACGTTTCACCTTTCGCCAGATCTCGTACGTTACCAAGGGGTGAGGGTGTCGTTCCCAATAGATCAACACCGGATTTCCGACTGTGCCGCCCGCGGTCACGTACTCGGGGGGAAGAGGCTTCCTGTCATATGCTGCCGTGTAGATCGTATGTCTCGTTGGTTGAATAGTTGTCGAGGGCGACGAGGAATAGACATTCGAGCCTTCAAGCCAATGAGCAAAGGTGTAATTCATTCTCTGATAGGTTTCAGAAGTGCGGGCTACCGCAATTTGATGGGGTGGATCATCGTCAAATGCATAAAACGAGGCCACGATATCGAACCACTGACCATCGTAGCTGATATTGGAGGAGCTGGGATTTTGGGACATGACGGTAACCTGCACTTGTGTGCCGTAGGAGGCCGTGAATGAAATACTTCTGTCAACTTGAAAAGAAAATGAAAGTTCAGGATTCAAAGCCCTGTCTTGATCTCGATCATCTACCCATTTGCGATATTTTCTCCAGTGGTTATCAAAGAAGTCCCAGTTGTTTTTTGCTCTGATAGTAAGCGTCGTGTACTTGGGGACGTCCAAGTATCCTCCAGATGATTTCTCCTCACCATCGATGTACATCGTGCCACCACCATACGAAGTCTGGACAGTTACACGATGGTACTGCGTAAGCGTAACAGTTGTCGATGCACTTGAAACATAATCCCACGTTTCCGGATTGATCGCTGTCCGCTTTTGGAGTGTGACGCTCACCGTGTGTAATCCATGCCCTATCCCGTAGGTTATGAACCTTAAATTATCATGAAGAATAAAACCAAGAGCCGCGCCGCCGAGATCCCTGGTTACGGGATATTGCCCGTCCAATGTGCTTATGTACCTGTAAAAGAGAGGTAATCTATCCCCTGTGATTGTTAGATCAAACAAGATCGAGTTAGTCGTTCGCTCCGGCGGAATAGCATAACTATTCGTCGCCGAAGGCGAAATGCCGATCTGTTGCCGAGCTTCTGCGACATACTGGAAAGCTAAGAGGGCCGAGAACAGAAAAAGAAGACGAAGAATTCGGAGGGAGTTCATGGTAATTCTCCTTTTTTTCATCTCTTGAGTTTTCTTGGATAGTTGGTTAGGTTGCTCTTGCAAACAATAAGGCGCATTCCTCTCCTCTGGGAGAGATTCTGACGTGTCTTCCGTTTGCCTGCCCGCTTGCGGGCGTAGTGCGCCCAAGCATGGTGTTACCGCACTGTGCTTGGGTTTCTATTGTACTCTCATA
>DMMN01000218.1 GCA_003453835.1 Bacteroidota bacterium
GAGGTCTCGGCGGAAGCCGGACGACCCGAGCTACGTGGAGCCTTGCTGTGTAGTTAGAGGCGAAGATCCTATTTCATCAGCGTTGCGGGATCGAGGTTTGGGGCTTCAATATCCTTGAAGTACTTCACTGTACCTACCCTCAATTCCAGTGTCGCTTCATCATCGCAGACGATAATGCCGTGCGGGTGGAGTTGGAGCGCACTCACCGTCCACATGTGGTTCACGCCCGCCTCCACAACGTTTGCCAGTGCACGCGCCTTTTTGTATCCATTAATAATGATAAGAACTTCCTTCGCGTCCAGCACCGTCGCAACGCCGACGGTCAAAGCCGTTTTCGGGACCTTCGTAATGTCGTTGTCGAAGAACCGGGCGTTCGCCATGATCGTATCAAGCGTCAGGGTCTTGATTCTTGTTCGCGAAGAGAGTGACGATCCGGGTTCGTTGAAGGCAATATGTCCGTCCGGCCCGATCCCGCCAAGAAAGAGATGAATCCCGCCGATCTTCTTGATCTTCGCTTCGTACTCGGCGCACTCCTTCGCAAGATGCTTCGCGTTGCCGTTCAGGATGTTCACGTTCTCCTTCTTGATATCAATGTGCTTGAAGAAGTTCTCCCACATGAACGAATGGTAGCTCTCGGGGTGGTTCTCCGCGATGCCGATGTATTCGTCCATGTTGAACGTAACGACGTGCTTGAATGATACCTTCCCTGCCTTGTGCATCGCCACCAGTTCTTTGTACGTCCCCAAGGGCGATGACCCCGTTGGGAGTCCCAGAACGTAGGGCTTCTTCGCCGTCGGCGCGAAATCACGAATCTTGTTCACGACGTACGACGCGACCCATTTACTGACGAGATCGTAGTTCGGCTGGATAATGACTCTCATAGACTATTCCCTGTTCAAGTTAGTTCTTTCTGTGTTTGCTGTAGTACTCCGGTAAGTTGATCTTGACCTGTTCCTCCAGTTCTTGATCGGTCACAGCGGACATGCGTCCTTCTTTTTCATACTGATCCATCACCCATCGTTGGATTTTCGCCACCTTCATCACGCTCAACCGTTCCTCACCTTTCAGACCGAGGAACTCGTTCACCCAGAGCGCGATGCCATCCGTGCCGGACTTATCCGTAATGGAGACACGCGGCGGTCGGTTCAGAAGCGTTGTCGTGTCGAAGATGTTGTAGATCTGCTCGAACTTGCGCAAGCCCCCGGCGTGGATGCCGGCGCGTGTCGTGTTGAAGTCCTTCCCCACGAACGGGTAGTTTGAGGCAAGCTGCGTGCCGATGACCTTCTCATAGTACTCCGCCAATTCCGTGATTACCGACAAGTTCATTCCGTTGAGGTCTCCCTTGAGGGCAACGTATTCAATGACGGCTCCCTCGAGCGGCGGATTGCCCGTCCGTTCGCCAAAACCGAAGAGGGTGCTGTTCAACGCGTTCAGGCCGTAGATCCACGAGCTTGCCGCGTTGATGTGCACCTTGTGGAAATCATTGTGCCCATGCCATTCGAGTCGGTCAGGCGTTATGCCGCACTCATTCCGCAGCCGCCAGATGAGTTTCGGGATGGATCGTGGCTCCGCCGCGTTCGGATATGCGATGCCAAAGCCCATGGTGTCGCACAGGCGGATCTTTACTTTCATGTTGTCAGGCACCTGCTCGCTCAACCGCTGCAGCTTCTGAACGAACGGAAAAACGAATCCCGGCAGATCGGCACGGGTCACGTCCTCGAGATGGCAACGGGGCCGCACGCCTGCCTCAAACGCGGCCTCCACCACCTCNNCGGCTCGAATCCAACCCGTGATCTCAGGGAATTGCAGGTTGAGGACGCGGCACGCGTCGATCGTCTCCCGATCGTTCTTCGTGTAAAGGAAGAACTCGGATTGTCGGATGACACCGTTCGGACCTCCGAGGCGCGACATCATCTCGTACAATTTCACCATCTGATCCTTCTTGTACGGCGGACGCGCCTGCTGTCCGTCGCGGAAGGTCGTATCGGTGATGTGGATATCACGGGTTCTTACCTCACCGGGATCAAACTCCACAATCTTGCCATCGATCAACTCCTGGATTTTCCCCTCGAACTTGATCAACGGGGGAAGGGAATACGGAAAGGTGTCTTCGAGCAAGTTCGGGCCGGCGACATCCTGAAGCTCATACGTTTTCATTGCGGGTCCTCCTGNNTCAATAAATTGAGAAAGAAGTCAACGGCACCGCCTACCGTTTGAACCTTCAGCGCTTCCTCTTCTTTCACGGAGAGCCCGAATTCCTCCTCGAATGCAGCTACCAACTCGATGGACTTTAGCGAATCGGCGCCAAGGTCCACCGAGAACTGATCCGTTTCTTTGATGCCGGAAGGATCCATGCCAAGCTCTCGTGCGGTGACGTTACGAACACGTGCAGCGACTTCCTCTCGTGTCATATGGTACTCCTTGGATTGGTTGATTTACTGGATCGTTGAAAGCAGTTCTTTGAATTGTCTTGTTCTCAGTTGGATGGAGTCGGCTTCAGCCGCGAGCTTCTGTACGACGCTGTTTGTCTCGATCGTTCCGCGAACCGCCTCAAAATCCCTTTGGACGTTTTCAGACGGTTGGTCGAGACCGTAGCTGATTCTCGCGAAGGCTCCAAACTCCTTCTTCGAGTCTTCGAGAATCATCCCGTGCAGCGACGTTGCAGCCTTCTCCCATTCGTCGATCGCCATCACGGCTTGCTCTTGAGACAGCTCATCAAGCTGAAAACCATACTCTTTCGCAACGACATCGTAGATGTACTTCCACTCATACTCCCGGTAACCATCGTAGAAGTTCTTGAACTCGGCGAGCAACGCATCATAGGAGGTGATAGAGCCGCCGGCAACCCGCTGCTCAAGCCCGGCGAGAAGCTCACGAGGAGCCAACAAACCGCCGATGTCCGTCCATTCGGTCGAGTCGGTTAACATCAAACTCGGCCTCAGGGAAGCGACGGCGCTCTTCCAATTCCTTTCCCGCCGAAGCGCTTCGCGCAATCGCTCGGTGAGCTTGTCGTTCAGGTATCGGGAAATTGCCAGGGCATAATACTTCGCTCCCTTTTTGAGAAGGAGGCGACTCAACTGGAGGCCACCATAATTCACGGATGACTTCTCCTTCGGAACGCTTTCGCTCAACGCGAGAAGCTCATCCCTTCCTCTCCGCATCTTCTCCACAGTGTAGGGAGAGAAGACGTCGAACACGATCAGGTCTCTTTTGTTCGGGGCCTTGCGGTTGTCGCGCTTCGGCCACTTCTCTCCGTCGCGGACCGTTCCGACGGAGGCCAGGTTCATTCCCGGAATGATCCGCGAGCCGCCGTCACTTTCGTGGATGTAGGAAAACGGCAGATTCGGCGCGCTCATGTTCGTATAGTGCTTCCCGATCACCACGCTGAACGCGCCG
>DMMN01000302.1 GCA_003453835.1 Bacteroidota bacterium
GTTGGGGTGATTGAGCGCCGCGGCTGCCCTTGCCTCCTGGAGGAAGCGTGTTTTGGTCTCGTCGTTGATGGAGACATGTGGAGGGAGGAACTTGAGCGCGACGATGCGATCGAGTTTCGTGTCATGGGCTTTGTAGACAACGCCCATGCCGCCTTCGCCCAACTTCTCAAGAATTTGATAGTGTGATATTGTTTGACCGATCATGGCCTGTTGTCCGTCCCTACGTGTAACCCTTTCAGGGTATCTGTCTTTGATGGATTCATGATCCAAAGAGGAGCAAGCTGCGACTTACTCCATGTTGCTTTGTTTGCCTTCGTTCAGTTATGCACTCTCATCGACCCACCAGAAGTAGAATTCTAGCGAGTTCTCCTTCCTCCTATTTTGCTCTTCGGGTCACTCTGGTCTTCAGATCTTCAAACCATTCGAGGACGACGATCAGACCAGACTGCCCTAATGTTTGCGATCGAAAAATAGCAGTGAGAAATTGCTGACCGTTCGGGGTAATGTCTGTTACGGTACTCGAAGGTGGAAGATCGGCAATGACCTTTTCCGCAGAGTAATCAAACGGCGCGGTGCCGGTTATCTCAACGGACATCAAGACACCGCCAGCGCCCCGGCGGCGTGGAGTCGCCGAACGCTCCGTGACATAGCACAATTCCTTTCCATCTTTTGTCCAGAAGGGTGTTGTTCCTCCGCCAGAAGAAATCTGGTATTTGCCGGGTCTTCGGGGATAAGGAACAACATAGATCTGATCCGTTCCGGATTCGTTGGAACTATAGGCCAACCATTTTCCATCCGGGGAAAATCTCGGAGTCGCTTCACTTGCAATTGTTTCGAGAAATGGAAATGGCTTACGGTCACCTTCAAGTGGGAGAATCCAGATATCTCCGTTCTGCACGAATGAGATGACTTTTCCGTCGGGCGAGTAGGACGTCAGCTCCGAAATACTCAATCCGTTCGTGAGCCTCTCTTCGGGGCCACTTCCATCCCACGGCTTTCTGAAGATGTCGGTCGCTGTGCCCCGCTCGGAATCGTATGACACGAATTTACCGTCAGGCGACCAAATAGGAAAGCTGGAGTTTCCGCCGCCGAACGTAAACCGCGTCAGGGTCTTGCGCGTAAGATGATAGATCCAAATATCATCGTTCGCCGCCTGGATGACTGTAGCAATCTTCTGACCGTCCGGTGAAATACTTGGTGCAAAGTAACTTCTGGCGCTATCAATGAGCGGGCGTACGTTCCCTCGGCGGTCAATCCAGGCCAAATCCACGGTACTGAGAGAGACAGGGTCTTCCGGCGAGAACACGAACGTGCCGGTAGCGCTGAATGCGAGATACGCATCGCCGGAAGCTGGATTGAGCAATCCCCCCTTTTCAATGATCACAGGTTGACCCTGGAGAACAAGACTGGACGCGTCCATCGGGACAGCCAGGATGGATCCGCCCCTGGCGTAAACAAGATGCCCCGTGGGTACATATCTTCCGAATGTCCCTCCTCGCACAAGGACCGTTCTTTCATGCGTATCCATTCTCTCGGCAACGATCAGCGCATCATCAAAGGTTGAGATGTTATTTTGCTTGATTGTATACATGATCGTCTTCCCATCCGGAAGAAGTTGAGGAAATCTGTGACTGAGCTCTCCTTTTGTTGAATCGAGCTTTGTGATGGGCTCCGGCTCTCCGCCATTTGCCGAAACCCGGATGATTCCCCGGTTGACATGCCCAAAGAGGATTGATTGCATATTCTCCCATACTATTCCGCGTGAAATACCCTGGATGTTACACAGCTTCTGAGGAGCCCCGCCAGAAACCGAAACCTTCATTAACGTGCCATTGACTTCATACGCGATCCACTGGCCATCAGGGGAAATTGCTGGATACCATGCGCCGGCCGTACCGGCAAGTGGATGAAAGGTCAACTCATCCACTCGTCTGTAGTAGATTTGTACTGTGGTTCCCGTAACACCTGAGAAGACGAAGAGCTTACCATCGGCAGAGATGTCGAGAGAAGAGGTCCCCAATGCAAATGAATTGTGCGGAAGGTCCACCGAAAACCTCATGACGGGACGCGAAGCGACATCGCCCTTCCACGGGCTCCATGCAAAAAGACCCGCAAGGAGAATGGAGACACCTGCGACAATCGGCCAGATGGAGTTCGTGAACGAGAACTTTCGAGGGGCAGGCTCGTCGGGTTTCCGGTTTTCGGCAGTGTTGAATTGCTGCGCGGGTCTCGTTCTCGTCATTCGGGATTTGCTCGACTCCCGTTTCTGACGTCTCAGGTCGATCGCAATCTGCTTCGCCGACTGGGCCCGTTCATTCGGATCCTTTTCGAGGCATTCCATCACGATGGCATCGAGTTCCGGCGAGATGTCCGGCTTGAACGAAGACATCGGAGGAGAATCGACGTTCACGATCTCGTAGGCAATGGCTGTCTCGTGTACTCCTTTGAAGGGAAGCTGACCGGTCAGCATTTCGTAGAGAAGGACGCCGAGGGAGAAGATGTCCGAGCGGTGGTCCGTTTCCTGACCCTGCACCTGTTCCGGCGACATA
>DMMN01000016.1 GCA_003453835.1 Bacteroidota bacterium
ATGTCGTCGATGTTCGTCTCGACGCTGACGATTTCATCAGTGCCATACTGCGGCTCCAGCTCGCCGACAAACACGCGGAGGAGGTTCGGAATCTCCTGCAATTCCAGCGCCCCGGCGCCGTAGCCGATATCTGCAATCTTCAATCGTTCCAGCGAAAGAGTCCCTGCAGAAAGGGCCTTGATGATGGCGGCGCCTGTGGGGGTGGTGAGCTCGAAGGGAATGTCGGTGAGAACCGTGGGGTATCCCTTGAGGATTTCCAGTGTTGCCGGAGTTGGGACCGGCATCGTTCCGTGTTGTGTCTGAACGAATCCGCCACTCCCGACGCGAACCGGGGAAGAATAAACCTGTTTGACGCCCAACATCTCCAGACAGATCGCCGTGCCCACGATATCGATGAGGGAGTCGATTGCCCCCACCTCGTGAAAGTGAATCTTGTCGAGCGTCGAGTTGTGAACCTTTGCCTCGGCGATGGCGACTTCATGAAAGATCTTCTTAGCTGCGTTCTTGACCGAGTCTTCCAGCCGACTATCGTCAATCAGCTTATTGATATCTTTCAGATGACGATGGTACTTTGGCTGGTCGGAGATGATGACGTCGATCTTCGTCGCAACTATTCCGCTCCGCTCGATGTGTCGGGCGGAGAGCTCATAGCCGGAAAGATTCAACTTCCCCAGCTCTGCTACGAGCGCATCGAAGCGAACACCGGCGTTCACAAACGCGCCGAGAGTCATATCACCACTGATTCCCGCAATCGTGTCAAAGTACGCAATTCTCATGGTTGTCTAAGTTGCCGTTTGTGGGATCTGAGGGCCAGTCTGGAATCCTCATCGAATGGAATGATGTGGAACCACCTTCGTACGACGTTGGCGGATCAGCCAGGTGAGAGTCGGACAATGCGATGGAGCTGCTCCGGATTTCCTCCCTGGCGATCACAGAGACTTCGCAAGGTGTTCGATAAACCTTTCCGTGGCGCCGATGTTTTCTTTAACGAGGTTGAGCGAGACGGCGCCGGCGTTCTCTCGTGACTTCTCATCCGTCAGCAACTTCTTCAACTGCCTGAAACATTCCTCTTCGTTCGTTACGACGAAGCCGCCTCCGCGCCGGACAAGCTCTATTGCTTCCTGTGAATTCTCATGCTTGGGGCCGTAGAGGACCGGTATCCCGTATACCGCCGGCTCCAGCACATTGTGAATACCCTGGCGAAAACTCCCTCCAACGTAGGCGACATGAGCATATTGATAGAGCGGAACCAGAATGCCGATGCTATCAACAAGGACTACCTTTTCATTCGTGTAGTCATTCAGATCTGAAAACCGTATGGAGCGGAGGGAGCTATTGAGAGTCGCCTCCAGGCGATCAAGCGTCTCGAGTGTCGGTTCATGAGGCACAAGGATCATCAACACGCCTGAGGCCTCGGCCACAAGCCGGCGGAATGCCGCAAGGACAACGGTCTCATCTTCATTCCAGCTACTGCCGACCACGAAGATCTTCTTTCCGCGCAGCAGGGCAGGAGGGATCAAATGCTTCGTGCGGGCATCGATGCTTCGCTGCCATACCTGGTCGTAGCGGGTTTCGCCGATTGCATAAAGCTTCGATTCCGGAACGCCGAGTCGCAAGAAAGACGTCACGTCATCCTTCGACACGGTGAGGATCGAAGTGAGGTCCTCGTAGAGATGCTTGTTGAAGTTTCGCAGGAGAGGCCAATGCCGCGACGAGTTACGGCGCAGCGTGGCATTCGCGATGAACGTAGGAATATTGCGGCGGTGAAGCTCACGGATGTGGTTCGGCCACAAGTCGTAGCGGACCATGATGGCGGCCGAAGGTTTGACCAGATCGAGGAACCGCCGCGCGTTCGAAATAGTGTCGAAGGGAAGATACGTGATGAGCGAGGCTTGTTTGTAGGCTTGAGAGTGCTCGTATCCGGAAGGGGAGAAGAAGCTGACGATGATATCGACATCCGCATAGTGCTGTTTGAGCGACGCGATAATCGGCTTGGCCTGTTCGAATTCCCCCATCGAGGAAGAGTGAAACCAGATTCGCCGCGGCGCGGTAAGCCTTCCCAGGCCGGACTCGAGCCGGCTGAAGAGTGCGCGACGGCCCCGCAGCGCTTTTCGGATTTTCGCGTTGAACGGAAAGCCCATCCCGAGGAGCAGCCAAAACACCGGGATGACGATGCCGTTATAGAAGAGATACCAAAACTGTTGCATTGCGGTTCATGCCGAGGAGCTGATTCGAATGGACCTGGAGCAGAGTGATGAGGATACTGTCATGCTTATCTCCTCCTCGAAGTGCGCACCACCTTCCGGTGGCTGCTTTGAGGCTTTTGCAGGATCTCTGGTAAAAACCTCCTCTCTTCATTGACGGCGTCGGGATTGGACCGAGGCGATTTGACTGAAATCGCGTGAGAGGAAGGAGCAACAAACATGTGCCGGATTCGAGAAGGCGGTGCTATGGTAGAGAGATTTTCTCCGAAATGCAAGAAAACGACTTTCTTGACTAAGTGCTCGAATCTTGTTATAATTCTCTCCGTTTCAACTGCTGTCGTCCTAATACCGGAGAAGATGGATGTCAACAACAAGCCGTCAGGTTGATGCGCTTCGAGCGTGCACGATCTTCAAAGGTCTGAGCGACCAGGACCTCCAGGCAATCGCCGCCATCGTGCGAGAGGAATCCTACGCTGTCGGCAACGTGTTGATGGACGTGAGCGCTGCTCCTGAGCACGTCTACTTCATCGGCAACGGTACGGTGAAAATCTCCAGGTTCACCGAGTACGGAGAGGAGACCACCCTCAACGTGATCTCGACGGGAAACATCGTCGGCGAATTGGGAGTGGTTGACGGCCGCGAGCGCTCCGCAAGGGCCACTTGCATGGAATCAACTACTGTCTATGCTCTCTCGCGCAAAGATTTCGAACATCTGCTGAATACAAATACAACGGTTGCGATGAACGTCCTGCGGGAGCTCACGAGTCGTCTCCGCCAGGCGAACGATAATATCGTGCAACAGCTCGAAAGCCAGCGCAAGACGTCCGAAGTGCGGTTGGCGAAGCTGCAACAGCTCATCGAAGCCAGCAAGATTGTCAACTCGACCCTCGATCTCGACAAACTCCTGGGCCTCATTCTCGGCGCGGCAGTGAAAAGTATTGATGCCGATCGGGGAACCGTCTACCTGGTTGACAGCATCAAGCTGGAACTCTGGTCGAAGGTTGCGCAGGGTGAGAACATGGTGGAGATCCGCCTGCCGATCGGGAAAGGGATTGCGGGCTACGTGGCGCAAACTGGAGAGACAATCAACATTCCGGATGCGTACAACGATCCGCGATTCAATCCGGATGTCGATAAGCGCACCGGCTACCGGACGCGGAACATGTTGTGTATGCCGATGAAGAACAAGGACGCCAAGATCATTGGCGTGTTTCAGTTGCTGAACAAGAACGAGGGCGTCTTCACGGCTGATGACGAGCACTTCATCGACGCATTCTCCGCACACGCTTCGATTGCAATTGAGAACGCCCGAATGGCGCAGGAGATGGTGTCGAACGAGCGTCTCTCGGCTGTCGGTCGGATGGCGAGCACGATCATCCACGACATCAAGAATCCGATGGGCACCCTCCGCGTCTATGCGCAGGTGATGAAACGAAAATCGGGGAACGAAGAAGCGGCCAAGCTTGCCGATGAAATGATCCATCAGGTAGACCGCTTTGTGAACATGACGCAGGAGATCCTGGATTTCACGCGCGGCGTGAGTTCGATGAATATCCAGGAGCTTGAGTTCGGAGAAGTGATGAGCAGCGTGCTCGACTTTATCGAGAAAGATCTGACCAAGAACAATGTCCAGCTTGTCAGGCAGACGGAGTTTTCCGGCAAGGTGAATCTTGATCAGGACAAGATGGTGCGAGTGTTCTACAACATTGCCAGCAATTCCCGCGACGCGATGCCGCAGGGGGGTTCGCTCACCGTCAAGACGGTGCGCGATAACGGTTTCGTACGAATCGAGTTCACCGATACGGGAAGCGGAATGCCGGACGAGGTCAAAAAAAGAATCTTCGAGCCCTTCATGACGTACGGAAAGAAACACGGCACCGGCCTCGGGATGGCCATCGTGAAAAAAGTGATCGATGATCATAAGGGCAAAATCGAGATCGACAGCGAGATGGGAAAAGGGACCACGATCCGAATCGTCATCCCTGCTCTCTGAACCGACCTCTTCTTCCCCCCTCAACGTTTCCTCTCACGTTAACAGGCCATGAGCATCCACGTCGGTCACGGCGAGATCTCAATCGTTCATGGAGATATCACCGATCAAGCGACCGATGCGCTCGTCAACGCCGCCAATAATCATCTCTGGATGGGAGCCGGTGTCGCTGGAGCCATCAAGCGACAAGGCGGCATCCGGATCGAGCAGGAAGCAATGGCGCTCGGACCCGTGGAGGTTGGCCAGGCGGTCATGACTTCCGCCGGTGATCTGAAGGCAAAACAGATCATCCACGCCGCCGTGATGGGTCAGGATCTGCACACGAATGCCGAGTTTGTCCGGAGTGCGACCCGAAATAGTCTCTTACTGGCCGAGCAGCAGAAACTCACCTCCATCTCATTTCCCGCCCTGGGCACGGGCGTCGGAGGCTTCTCGCTCCACCATTGCGCCTCCATCATGATTGGGGAGTCCATCGAGTCGCTCCTCCAGGCAAAAAGCCTTCGCGAGGTCCGTTTCGTGCTGTTTGACGATGACGCCGCCGAGATCTTCCGAGCCGAGTTGAATCATCGATTCTCAGCAAAGCGGTAGTCGATGCCCGGGGGCTCAGTTCCCCACATCGGAGTATAGAAAGGAGACAACGCATGGCCAGTCAAGTTACACCCCAGGAGAATGAATTCCGGCGGAGGATCGCCAGATGGCGTGAGATTTTCTTTGCCCAGAAATACCGGTTCGATCTGGGGCAGTCGTTTCTCGTAGTTGTGAACTTCACGCTCCTGATTATCACGGCGAGCGACAAATTGCAGGTTTTCTTTGGGATCCCGCGGCTGCGTTCATTGCTCATCCTGATCGTGCCCCTGGGTTTTGTCGGCGTCTGGCTTTTCGGGTACTTCATGGACAAGGTCGTCCGCGCTGCTCAAATGGCGGAGCGGCAGTCGATGAAGCGAAGCGAGGTCTGGACCCAACACCACGCACAGATGGACAGGATTGAGCAACAGATCGGAGAGATGAAGCAACTCCTGGCCGAACGGGAGAAGCGATGAGCGATCCTTTGCTGAAATGGCGCGAGGAGTTTCAGATCCTCGCCCGGACAACCTATCTGATTTCGAATTCCCTCGGAGCGATGCCACGGGGAGTATACGATCGGCTTCGTAGGTATGCAGAGACGTGGTCGATGAAAGGGGTCGCGGCCTGGGCTGATGAATGGTGGGACATGCCCATCACGACGGGAAATGTCATCGCGCCGCTCATCGGTGCGGCGAGTGGCGAAGTGACAATGCATCCGAACATCACGCTCGCGGAAGCGAGCATCCTGTCCTGCTTCGAAGACCGGGCCGCCCGCCGCGATCGGACGAACATTGTTTCGGAGGAAATGAATTTCCCCTCGGTTCTCTATCTCCTTCGAAACTGGTCGCGAACGCACGACGTCGAGTTGCGCCTGATCCCTTCGGACGACGGTATTTCCATCGACCTTCAACGCATGATCGATGCCATTGATGATCACACGTTGCTTGTCCCAATCTCCCACGTCCTCTTTAAAAGCGCATTCGTACAAGACGTGAAGGCAATCGTCGAGAAAGCCCACAAGGTTGGTGCCCTTGTTGTTCTCGACGCCTATCAATCCGTCGGAATTCTCCCGATCGATGTGAAAGCGATCAATGTTGACTTCCTCGTCGGCGGAGTTCTCAAATGGCTCTGCGGAGGGCCGGGGGGAGGATTCATGTATGTCCGCCCCGACTTGCGGAAGCAGTTGAAGCCTCGTCTAACGGGATGGTTTGCGCATCGCAGACCGTTTGACTTCGATTCCGGTGAGATTGAATACAGGGAAGATGGGTTTCACTTTCTGAACGGAACGCCCGGGATCCCCGCGCTCTATGCCGCAACCGAGGGACCGACGATTATCCAAGTTGTCGGCGTCGAAGCGATACGAGCAAAATCAATCCGTCAGACGACTCTGATTATTGAGATGGCGGACAAATTCGGATTCAATATTCACTCGCCGCGCAGCGTCGACCAGCGTGGGGGAACTGTCACCATCGAT
>DMMN01000197.1 GCA_003453835.1 Bacteroidota bacterium
TTATCGCTCAGCCATTGAAACGGAGAGCCGAGCACATCATTCACTCTGAACGATCCGACTGCCTTCGCCTTGCCGGTTGCCGCTTCGGCTACCCAGAGCTCAACTCCTCCCTCAACATCCCGCGTGAACGCAATCTTCGATCCGTCGTTTGACCAAGAAGGCATCCCGATTCTTGAGCCTTCCGGAAGCAGAACCCGCACCGTTTTCTCGACATCAACTCTTCGAACAACGATCCCCGTGTACTGGACGGTTCTCTGACGCGACCTTAATTCCGGATCGATCCTCAACCCACCCAGCCTCAGGATGGGCTTGGCGAGGAGGGCGATGGATGGTTGCGACTGATACTCAACGAGCAGCAGAGCATCACTGCGGGGGCTTACAAGGACAACGGGTGTTGGTGGAGCATCAAGGATGTCGACAACTTCCTTCGGGGGAAGTTTGTAGGCGGTCTGAGCAAGAGCGAAGCTGATCGCAACTGCCAACAAGAAAGCGAGAGAAGCGATTCGTTTCATTTGACACTCCTTTCATCTGTGAGCAGAGGTTCGTTCGGCGACAAAACGGTAAGTCATTGGTCGAAGAAAGAACGGGCGGATGTGTGCAAAGTTTCGCGCAGGACAGGTGACAGGAGGCTACGGATTAAACAAAACTGCGCCGGATGAAGAACCATACTTCGCTCCAAGCCCCTCCGGCTTCAAAAGCATTCACCGTACGGACCCGCCAGAAGTACGCCCGTTCCGGCAGACCGGGAGTCCTGGCAAAGGTCGTATCAACAGTGGCCACGAAGGCAATCGTTGAAAAAACGGAGTCTTCCGATACCTGAACTGCATAGCGCCTCACGGTCGGGACGCCAAGCCAGCGCAGCGTCACCTGTTCAGACGACGAGATGACCCTGCCATTCTTCGGACTGATCGGAACCGGGGCTCTCAAGACTTCCGCACTCCCGATAGAGAGAGTGAGGTTTGAGTCGTCGACAACGAGACGCTCGCACCCAAGTCCCCAGCATAGCACAATAGCTGCAAATACGATTGCTGCGTGCTTCATTCCCTTCACGGCTTCTGCTCCTTCAACTCTCATCCCTCGACCTGCTGGTGCCAATCTACATCTTCCGAGTCTCGTAGTCAACAGCTCCCGTAATCCTCAATCCCGGCATCAAAAGAACGCAGCGTCGGTGATTCGTGGATCAGTTCATGGAGCAAAGAGTCCAGACGAAGTTTGGGAGAGCGCGGTCCCAAAGCGAGCCCTTGGCAACTCTATCCAACCACCTCTCCAGACAAAAAGAAGTCTCGCGGGCTAGCCCGGAGAGGGCAAGCAATGATATCCCGCACCGTGAGGGGACCATTGCCTTCAGTCGGGTGAGAATCCGACCTGCCCGCGAGAACTTGTTCGTTGTCTGTTGCTCTCAACTGATAATCCTCTCTGTTGCGGCTGAGCTCGGATGGAAGAAATTCAGGGCCACGGCGCGTTTGATCTCGATAACCCGGCAATGCACACCACGCACACGGCTTCCCCGCCAAGTTTGTCAAGGATCTCACAGGCCAAAATTGTTTGTCGAATCATAGTCGTCTTTCTTGTCTTACAGGTCGATATCGGAGATTGCTATAATCGACGAAGGGATCGGATATTAGAAGTCGGGGCAGCGGGCGGACTGCCCTCGGTTGGTATCTCCATCCCCATCGGAGATGAAACGAACCAGTTAAGTCGACTGCTTGCGGTTTTTGGCCTTGGAGACGAAGCCCATTACTACCTTACCAAGTTTCTCCAGGATTCTATCTTGAAAGATGGTTCGTCCGATCTTATACATTGTTCCTTCGATTCATCACCGAAAGTTGTCCAACAAGACAATCCTGTTCTTGCTCTCCTTTTTTGAATACAATAGAGTCATTCCGTCGGGTGAAATCGAGCAGCCGAAACTCCAAATCGACGCCGTAGGCGCGATCTCTGCTATCCGGTCAACAGAGCCATTCTGGAGTAAGAGTCTCACCAAAGATCTGTTATTTCTCGCTGGATCCCACAGGCTTCCGAGTATCGACTTCCCGTCTGGAAACGGATGGATCTTAGCAAAATACTTCGAGGTTTTCACACGTTGCTTTGTCTTACCGTCCTCGACAGAAAGAAACGACAAACCCAAGGAGTCTTGAGTAATGACGCTCTTTGAATCCACAGAGAATTGTGAAGGGGTCCATGGAGAAGAGGCTTCTTTGATTGGTTTCTCTGGAGCCGTCTTGAGGGCAAGGACAGTCCTTGTCGAAATGCTATCTCTATCACGCCTGAACAAAACGTATTTGCCGTCCCTCGAGAGGTCAAAAAGCTCACCATCCGCGATTTTCCGCGTAATGTTTGCAGTAAGTTCATGCTCAAAAAAGGCTGAGTGGAAAACGACGGAATCCGGGTTCTTCCTCACCGTGTCTCTTCGGAATGAGTTGAAAAGAATTGACTTTCCGTCGGTGGACCATCGTGCCGGCGGCCAGCCATTGAGGGTATAATTCTCGACAAGAGGCACAACTTTTGTCGGCTCGCTTCCATCTTTACTGCAAATCACAAAGTAATTCTGCTTGTTTTCAAACAAATCGGACCGCCAGTAAATGATCTTTGAACCGTCCGGCGAGAATACAGGAAGGATAACCTGGACATCCTCGAACGTTAGCTGACGAGTATCTTTCGTCGAGAGGTTTAGTGTCCAGAGATTCGAAGGCTCGGATTCATTCACGTAGACCAAGCGGTTGGCTTCCTTTGAAACCCGAGGAACCCTATCAGCCCCGGCACCGAGCGTTAACTGTGTCGGAGCTCCGCCATCCTCAGGCATAACCCACAGGTCGACATCTCCTCCTCGGGTTGAGTTGAAAATAATTTCCCCTGTCGAAGCCCAGCAGAAATCGTCGATGATTTTCTTGTCGTTTGTGATCTGACGTTCGGTGGTGCTGTCATCAAACGCCCGGACAAAGATTTCCGTGTACCTCTCTTTGGCGGGTGAGAGAAAACTCCTCAAGAACGCAAGTGCTTTTGAATCGGGGGACCACGCCACATTGTAGAAATATGTCGGCTTGATGTTGGTGATTCTTGTTTCGTCCGTTCCATCTGCATTTGCAATGAAAAGGTCATAGGATTGTCCGGGGAGTCTGCGGAAATAAGCAATATGCTTCCCGTCTGGCGACCACACAGGAAGGGTGGCATTGCTAACCAGCCGTCGAGAGGTTCCTCCGAGCGTAGACACGACATAAAGGCCCAACTGATACGTGGGACTGAATTCC
>DMMN01000367.1 GCA_003453835.1 Bacteroidota bacterium
TACGCGCTTGGTCTCGCGTGGGGCGACGGACATGCAACAGGGATCTACACCTGGCAACACCTTCGCTCTCTGTGTGAATGTGGAATGTGTGTGGGTCGGAAATCCGGCACAGCCCCGTCCGAGTGAAGATTGTCGTCACATCTCGATCACGGAACCGTCCTACGCCGCTCCTGGCGCGGAAGGTTGAACGTATTGCATCCGTGCTGGAGGAGCACATGGGCAAGCCGGTTCAGCCGAGACGGAAATCCGCCCCTCTCGATTCGCTCATCGCAACCCTTTTGTCTCAGAATACGAATGATCGAAATAGCCATCGAGCGTGGCTTCATCTCAAGCGCGAATATCCGAGTTGGGAAGCGGTCGCGGATGCTCCAACGAGAATGATAGCAAAGACCATCGAGGTGGGAGGACTGAAGAACCAGAAGGCAAAGCGGATAAAGCTGATCCTGGAAAGGATCAGAAGAGAGGTGGGGCGCTACGATCTCGGTTTCTTGAAGACGAAGTCGAACGAGGAGGCGATGCAATACCTTTCGTCGATGAAGGGAGTGGGAATGAAGACGGCGGCCTGTGTCCTGGTTTTCTCTCTTGGGAGAGAGGTGTTCCCGGTAGATACACACATTCATCGGCTGTGCAACAGACTCGGCTTGGTCCAAACGACGAACGCCGAGCAGACGTTCAACGCAATCAGTACCGTCATTCCAAACGGAAGTGCCTATTCGATTCACGTCAACCTGATTCGTTTTGGGAGGAAGACCTGCCGATCGAACAATCCCTTGTGCAGCACCTGTCCACTCTTCGACGAATGCGTCTACCCCGATAAGGTAACTCATGCGGCAATGGCCGCGCGCCCTTCGGGGCGGTCTAAACGCGACGTTGATTTCATCATCCTGAATCACGTTTCATGAGACTCTTCTTTCGTCTGCTCAAGTACTTTGTGACGTACAAGTGGCGCATCCTGGCGGGGCTCTGCTCCGTGGCAATCATGAGCCTGTCGGATGCCGTATCGGCTTTTCTCATTGCACAACTCTTTGAAGTGCTTCAGAAGATCGGGGACCTCGTAAAACTCGGTCAACCGATTGTGGTTGAAACGCCGCTGGAGGTCTTTGGATATGCAGTGAGTCAGATCAGTATTCACGGGGCCGACGAAAGCATGGGCCTCATCGTCACGTTTGCATTGGCGCTGCTGGCGATCATCATTGTGAAATCGACGTTTACGTACGTCCGTGAGTACGTCATGAATTCGGCGCAACAGAAGATCTTGATGCGCTTTCGCGTCGAGTTGTTTGATACCGTCGTCATGTTGCCCGTCCGTTACTTCGATCAGCAGAAAACGGGTCGTGTCATGTCCCGCATCACGAACGACGTCAACAACATCGAACAATCGCTCTCTCTGATAGTGGAAATCGCTCAGAACGTGATCTTCACGGTCATCTTTTCCGTCGCGTTATTCTATTCGAACTGGCAACTTACCGTTTTTTCAATCGTCATCTTTGCCATATCGGGACTGGTTTCACGAGCCTTCGGGGATCGCATCAGGTCGTACAGCAAGAATCTTACCGAGACGCTCGCGGACATCTCGGCGTTCCTCCAGGAAAAGATCTCATCCATTCGCATCGTGAAAGCCTTCACGCGTGAGGAGCACGAGCGAAAAGTCTTCCGGCAGAAGGTCGATGATAACTATCACCACTCGATGAAGATCGTCCGGACCATGGCGCTTCTAAGCCCAACGAATGAATTCTTCAATACCTTCGTCGCGTCTCTTTTGGTCGTTTTCACGGGATACCTTTTCCTTGAGGGGAGCATGACGATCAAATCCATGATAACGTTTTTGATCCTCATTAACGCTCTGGCGAAACCCGTAAAGGCGCTCGGCGAGAATATCGCAAGGATACAGAAGAACCTTGTCTCTGCGGGCCTCATTTTTGAAATGCTCGATCTGGAGAAAGAGCAACTCTCGGCACTGCCGACGACGCTTGTCATTAAGCGTGGAGAGGTCGCCTTTGAGAATGTGAGATTCTCCTACAACTCGGACATGCCGGCATTAAGCGGTATTACGTTTCGAGTGCAGCCTGGGGAGAAGATTGCCCTCGTCGGGCCGAGCGGGAGCGGGAAAACAACCCTGATCAATCTGATCCCGAGGTTCTATGAAGTCACAAGCGGAGTTGTGCTTGTCGACGGTACAGACGTTCGAAAAATGAATCTTACAGATTTGCGATCCCAGATTGCCGCCGTCCCGCAGGACGTTGTGCTTTTCGCAGGCACAATCTACGACAACATTCGATACGGAAGGCTTGAAGCGACGGAAGCAGAAGTCGTCAGCGCCGCCCGAATGGCAAACGCTCATTCGTTTATCGAAAACCTGGAACACGGGTACAAGACGGAAGTGGGAGAGCGAGGCGTGCAGTTGTCCGGTGGACAACGACAACGTATCGCCATCGCGCGGGCAATCCTGCGCGATCCAAAAATACTGCTCCTGGACGAAGCGACCTCGGCGCTCGACAGCGAGTCGGAGCTCATGGTTCAGGAAGCGTTGGATCGGTTGATGCAGGGGAGAACGTCTTTCATCATCGCTCACCGCCTATCCACCGTCTATCGATGTGACCGGATTCTCGTTCTCGAAGGCGGCTCCATCGTGGAGGAGGGGACGCACGACGACCTTCTCTCCCTGCGGGGCGTCTACTTCGGACTGTACTCCCGCCANNGGAGGGGACGCACGACGAGCTTCTTCGCAATGATACGGGATTGTACAAGCGGTTGTACTCTCTGCAGTTCCTGGATGAAGGGAAGCACCCCGGCGGAGGAACGTAATGGACTTCCTGAAGCGTGTCGAGATCTCCTTCCGGCGCTTTCTCCTGCGATTGATCGGATTCATGGTCCGTCGCGGGGCACCCCTTACAACCGACATTGACTTCAACTCGTGCAAGTTTCTCTTCGTACGCCAGGATCGGATTGGCGACGTGCTCGTCTCAACTCCTCTCATTTACGTTCTGAAGAAGCACTACCCAAACGCGGCCGTTGATTTCCTCCTCAGCTCGAACAACTATTTCGTTCTGGATCACGAGCCACTCGTTCGAAAACGGTGGATCTATGCGAAGAACCTTTCCAGTGCATTGCGAATCATTCGTTCAATTCGAAGAGAACGGTACGACTTTGTGGTCGACTTGATGGATAATCCCTCCACAACGTCTACCGTTGTTTGTGCTCTGGCGGGAGGGAAGTGGAACGTGGGCTTGAGCAAGGAAAATGAGTATGTGTACGATGTGCAGGTGCCCCTCCTCTCCAGAAANNCCATATCATAGATCGACTAGCCCGGCTTCTGACTGTGTTCGGGATCGACATCGAGGGAGAAGATCTTTCGGTCCGCTATGTTGTTTCAACGGAGTCGACCGTCTTCGCCCGTAAGTTCTTTGAGAGTCGGCTGCTCAACGGAAAGTCAGTCATCGGACTCAACATCTCGCCCGCAACCGGCGTGAGATTCTGGGGAACGAAAAACTNNAGGAATTGATAGGTCGGCTGAAATCCGCCTATCCTCGATTCCCTCTCCTCATCCTCTTCCAACCTGCGGATAGGGCCCACGCCGAGGAGGTCGCCAGTCCATTCGACGATGTGTTCGTCTCACCGGAAACGCACTCATTTGACCAGTTCGCCGCTCTTGTTGCCCAAGTGGGCCTGCTGGTGACACCGGATACCTCTGCAGTGCATCTCGCTGCGGCGTTTCACATTCCGTCCGTAGTGCTGTACGTTCAGTCAAACAAGGAGCTTCGAATCTGGGAGCCATACGCTTCGGTCAGCGAAACTCTTGTGACAGATGTCGACGACCTCACGACCATCCACTGCGATCGCGTGTATGAGGCCGTTACGAAGTTGTTGAATGCGATGCAGCCTCACTCTCCGGCCAATCTCATCGACCTGCCCAGACAGCATGCGTAGAATTGTCGAGCTTCTCGAGCGCGCCTTCCGCTATGGGATCACATACCCGCTGCTGCGACTGGTCTTCCACAATCCCGTAAAGAATTCCCCGATTAAGCTCGAGTCCATTACGAAGCTTCTCATCTTGCGCTACGATCGCATTGGCGACATGATCGTTACGACGCCGATCTTCCGAAATCTCAAACGATTGAATCCTGGGCTGCACATCGGCGTGTTCGCCAGTCAGACGAATGCGGAGATTCTTCGGTACGATCCGCACGTCGATTCCGTGTATGTTCTGAGGTCGAATTGGTTTCGCTTGCTTGCCGAGCTGCGGCGCGCCCGACGAGAGAAGTACGAGGTGGTGCTGAATTTCGTCTTTAATCGAACGACATCCGGCGGTATTCTGGCAAACCTGATCGCGCCGAAGGCTCACAAGGTTGGGCAGGGGGATGAGAAATATCAGTTCTACTTCAACCGATTGCTCGCATTGGACCGCTCCTCCGCCCATCTGGTGGAGACGCTGGGGAATATCCTGAACAAGGTCTTTGGGATTGAGCTCACAGAAGAAGACCTCGAGTTTCAGATAGTGATTGATGAAGATTCCCACAAGAGGGTAGACGCTTTCCTTGCCGAAGAGCGTTTGCGGCGGAAGACGGAACAAGCGGGGGAGTGTTTGCCGTACGTTGTTTTCAACCTCTCAGCGACAAACCCGGTAACGAAGATTTCCGTCCGACAAGCCAATGAACTCGCGCTCCATTTGTCTCAAGATCGAAGGATCAGGATCGTTGCGGTACACGCTCCCGGTGACGTCGAAATGAAACGTGTTCTGTCTTCCCTCGTTCGGGACAGGCGCTGTGTTCAGTTTCCTGAGGAGGGAACGGCCTCGCTGCTTGAGATAGCCTCGCTGATAGAAGGAGCGCTGGCTGTCATCACGCCGGATACGTCAATCATCCATTTCGCGTCGGCCACGAAAACTCCTGTCCTTGGATTCTTCACGCCGCTACAAGAGATGCATGAGTGGCTGCCGTTTCGTGTGGCGAGTCATCTTGTTAACGCTTCGGGTGACCAGCCGGTCTCCGCCATTCCGATTTCGAAGATGATTCAAGGCGTTGATCAGTTTCTGGCTCCTCTCTTCGCAGACATGACATCTTCACGACGAGTGGAGCAGACATGAACTTCAAGGCCGTCCCGTCGAACATCACGAAAGCGGGCCTGTATTTGTTTGCTTTCAGTCTTCCTGTTTCCCACGTTCCCGCACAATTTGGCATAGGCGTTGCGTTCTTGGGCTGGATGGGTGAAGGGATTGTTCAAAATCGTTGGCAACTCCGTTGGCATCCGTTCTTCATCCCCTTGACGTTCTATTTGACCTGGAACCTCTTCTCTGCCGCTCTTTCGGCGCGTCCCGCCCATAGTCTCGGCGCCGTGCTCGACAACGAGTGGCCTCTTGTAGTGATGTTGATGATGTTCTGGACCATCCGCAACGCCGTGCTGCTCAAGCGCCTCGTGTCGGCTCTCCTGATCGCTTCTTTCGTTGCAATGGTGTACGCCATCTGGCAGACCTTTGGCGGTCTGGAGCTTTATCGTCATCTGCAACTTGATCCGATGGGATCCGGATATTTCCGGGCTGTCGGATTCTATGGTTTCTACCTGACGTTTGCCGCGTTTGCGATGACGATCTTCTTCCTGTCCGCCGCCCTGGCGGTCGAAGTGAAGAGCGGGAGACGGTGGCCGTATGTTATCACTGCGTTGGTGAGTTTCCTTGCCGTGGTCGGAACGTTTGCGCGAAGCATCTGGCTCTCTTTCGGTACAGCAATCCCCTTGTATGCGTTTACCCGGGGTCGGAAGACAGGAATAGCGGTGTCCATCGCACTCGTTGTCATCGTCGTCGCGGGCTTCCTCACCGTTCCGGCCCTTCGCTATAGAGTGGAGTCCATTACGGATCTCGGACAAAACGAGACCCGTCTCAACTTATGGCGGACCGCGTTTGCGATTTCGAATGACCACCCAATTCTTGGAATCGGAGAGGACAACTGGGATCACTTTTTTGAAAGGTACCGCGTGGATGGCTATTATGATACCGTCGTCCATCCGCACAACGACTACTTCTCGGTTCTGGTCTCTTCAGGGTATCCTGGGCTTCTTGCCTTTGTCGGAATGTGGTGCGTGGCGTTGGTGGCTGGATACAAAGTCTCACGCACAACGAAGGACGATGCACGCCGCGCTATCGCACTCGGCTCAACGTTTTCACTTCTGGGTTTCTTGGTGGGGAGTTTCTTCCAAAACTACTACGGCACGTTCGTGAATTGCCTTGGATGGTGGCTTGTCGTTGGGTTGATTCTCACCGCTCAATCACTCGAGGACAATGGTGATGGCGCAAAGAAGGAGGGAAGTTGATTTCTTGAGTTGAGCGTTGAGTCCAGCCAGTCTTAGTCACGCACTGCCGGCACCGCGCCTGCTCTCTCAAGGAAGCAGCTCATAGTTTCTGTATTCACCAATCCGCACTCCAATTCGTGACTCGATCCAATCCAGGAATCTGACGTTCATCGGTTCGTTCACGCGACTTGGATCGTACTGGAAGTTCCAATTTTCTTTCTGCAATCTCTCCTTCATGACCGAAGGATGTGAGCCCGCAAACTCCTCCAGCTTCCTCCCGCGTTGATACTCAAAGGCGGCACCCGTACCGACTCTCTGAACGACTCCCTCATCCGAATGCCAAAGCTTGTTGAAGCTCCGTTGCTTTGCCATCTGAGTCTCGGGAGCTTTCACCCATCCATAGTGATAGACGGATGCATCGATCGCTTTGACACGAAGCTTGCGTTCGGCTATTCTGAAGCCCTGAGCATCCCTCCATGATCGCACTCCGATGCCGGTGCGGACGATCCGGATCTCTTTTCTGTACCACCCGCGAGATGTTCCAACATACCGATAGCTTCCGTAGAAGTGATGGTACGAAAACAGGAGCCCCTCGACGCGCTGGTCGTTGTTGTAGCGGGCAATCGCCTCCACGATCTTGGGCAGGTCTTTCTCATGGACCACTTCGTCAGCCTGGAGGTAGAAGGCCCAATCGCCCGTTACGTGATCAAGTGCTAGGTTGGTCTGCTGTGCAAGCACCTGGCCGCCGGTGCGAAGGGTTTCGTCCCAGACAGTCTCAATGATTTTGATCTTTGGTGAGCGGATCGCCACAATGCGGTCGAGCGTGTCATCGGCGGAATTCCCAACGGCGATGATGAACTCGTCGCAGATCGGCAGAATGGAGGAAATCGATTCGACGAAGGGATAGTCAAACGTGACGCCGTTGCGGACAAAAGAGAAGCCGCTGAGTTTCATTGTTGCAGAGAATGAACGAAGAGGCTAGTTCGAGGAGCCGGACTTCCGAAGATAATCCTGAAATGATATCGTTGTGTAGTGATCGTCTCCGACAAAAGTCAAAATAGACGCGAATCGTTTCGCTTCGACGTATCCGGGGAGGAGCGTGATGGGTTTCGCATCGGGCTGCAGGAAGAGGGTGGCTGGATATCCCGTAACTCCGACTGCCTGCGCAAATCGCGCTTTGCTCAGTTTCTCGCCATTGTACGTGATTTGCTCATCCGATTCCGCATTGAGTTTCATGACGATGAACTTTGTTTTGAGGATGGCCATCACTTTCGCATCAGCGTACACTTCCCTGTCCATTTTCTTGCACCAACCACACCAATCGGTGTACACGTCGATCAAGATCTTCTTGTTTTCCTTCATCGCAAGAGCAATGCCTTCGTCGAAGGACTTCCACGAAGGGGCGTTCGTGGTAGAGTTGCCATCTTCGGCATTTCCGAGCCGGTCGAGAACGGCCAAGACCCCGGCGCCCACAAGCAGAACAAGAATTGATGCGGTGATGACTTTCATGAGGTTCCTTTTTCAGACGTGGACAAATTATCATTATTGGTTTTCAATTACAACGAAATACTCGGACATTCAGGCATCAGGGTCCACCTGTTAGATGCACTGGCCTGCAAAGAAGTGTCAGGCGTGCCGGTTTCGTTTAGATCCATCATAATGCGCCGCCAATCACGGCTCGGCCTCTGAAATCGCGCACCGACCTCAAGCGAGCCCTTGAATCTAAGGTGAATAATGATGGTATTAGAACGCCCCGGCTTCCATCACCATCCCCAATATCATAAGGATACGCTAATGGATCGTCGCACTTTTTTGTCTGCCCTGTCGCTCGCCCCGGTCGCTGCCAATGAGGCCCTGAGAATGGTCGCTGACCCGTCGACCAATCCCAAACCTTCTTCTTCCGAATCAGCATCGATGTGGACGTATCTCTGGGACATTGCCGACGAAGGGTATCAAACGGTTATGGAGAGATTGAAAGAGAACGGTTTGACGTCACTCAGCCTTGCAACCGCCTACCACGCCGGTAAGTTCCTGGCTCCGCACAATCCGAAACGGAAGGTCGTATTTCTGGAGGACGGAACAGTCTACTTCCAGCCAAACCGGGGCTCATATGGACGTGTGAAGCCGCTCGTCAATTCGCTTGTAAAGGAAGGGCATCATCTCGCTTCGGTGAAGAAAGCGGCGGACAAGTTCGGACTCCAGACGCGGGCCTGGGTTGTCTGTTGCCATAACACACGGCTCGGCATGCAGTATCCTGAAATCGCGTGCGAGAACGCATTTGGGGACAAGATCTATCACAACTTGTGTCCGAGCAGTCGCGAGCTCCGAGAATATCTTCGGTCAATGGTCAATGACATCGCCGCTCACGGTATCGACACGATTGAGCTGGAGGCGCTTCAATTTCAGGGATATGGACATGGTTTTCACCACGAACGCGAAGGGATAGAGCTTAGTACCGCGATGCGGTTCTTGCTTGGACTCTGTTTCTGCCCGTCGTGCCTCTCGAGAGGGAGGGACTCAGGGATGAGCCTTGAGTCGATTCGATCGTTCACCCGATCCACGTTGCAGCAGCATTTCGAAAGACCAGGGTCGATGGACGACAAGTACGGCAATGTTGATTCTCTTCCTAAAGAGGTTTTTGAACCTTTCCTCGACTGGAGAAAATCCGTCGTCGTCTCTCTTGTCGAAGAACTTTCGGGGTTCGCCAAGTCTACAAAGCTGAGGCCGATGATGTCGCTTGATCCGGCAGCACGCGCGCTTGTGAGCATGGATGCAGCGAAGGTTTCAGAAGCGACCGGCGGCGTCCTGGCGTTGGGATACTTGAAAGACGGCGCGGCGCTGCGAGCGCCCCTGGCAGGTCTTCAGTCAATCGTCGGGAGCGCCGAAGTGACCGTGGGATTTCAGGTTGGATTACCGGAGAGCGGGGGGAGGAAGGAATTCCTGGATAGGATGTGGGTCGCAAAGGATCTGGGAATTCGGAGCTTCAATTTCTACAACTATGGATTCATTCCTCTTGAGAATCTAAGCTGGATCAGGGAAGTGCTCCGGGGCTGATGTGCGCGAGCTGAGTCGGTTTCGTCCGGCGAAAAGCGGCATACCGCCTGGATTCAAACACAAGGGCATAGTCGGGAGGAATGACTTCTTCAACCGTGACGTTCTCGTAGCGAACAAACTTATCCTTCTCCACGATCACGAGCGCGTCATCCGGCTCGCGCGCCACTTCATCCATCAGCCATGACCGAAACAGACCTCGCTCCTTCGGTGGGATGATCCGCCGAAGAGATATCTNNTTCCAACCGATGTCAGCACCTTCAAAGTAGTACGTCAACTGGGGATTGCGCTCGTACCCCGCAACGACGATCCTCGACGGGACCGTCTGTCGGACAAATTGCATCAATTCCGTCGCGCCGTCTTTGTACTGCGAGGTATCCAGCACGAACAAGTGGTAGGAGCAGATCGCGAAGGAGGGACCAAGGAGAAGATACGGGAGTGGTTTTCTCCAGCGTTCGATCCACGTCCCTCGGAGAGAATAGACCAAGAAGAGGGCGATCCCGGCGGCAATGATAACGAACGGGACGATGATCAGAGTATCAGTCCAAAGAGGAAGTTGCAGCCGAAGGAGCGAAGCAGCAATCGACTTTGTCACGTTTCGCCAGAGTTGGCTCGATGCCCAAAGGACTGAAAAGGCGGTACCCGAAACCATGAGGGCGAAAGTCCTGGCTGAGTGATGTCCTTCGACGATTTCCCTCAGGACTTTGGCGGCGATGAGCGATGCAGGAACAAGCATCGGGAGCGAATAGACGGCAAGTTTCGTCCTGACGATGGAAAAGATGATGAAGAACACGAGGAACCAAACACCGAGGAAGAACCAAGCACTCCCTCGATCGCGAAGTTCTCGAAACAATCCGAAGCCAAACCAGACGATGCCTGCGGGAAACAGGACGATGAGCTGATTGATGAAGTAGAAGATCTCGAGGGATTTGATGTTCCCTTCGACCCCCCAAAATGTTCGCTCCACGAGGGCTGAAGAAGTCAGAAAGAAAAGCGGATCACCGGTGCCGTGGATCAACGTCATATACACATGCCATGGAAGGGCAACAAGCGCGGCGACGGTGAGACAGACGCCAAGAATCTTCATGTGGGATCTTCTTTGATCTGCTCTCTGAAACGCCATCCATATTCCGTACGAGAGAGGTATTCCAAAGCCGACGAAGAGCTTCGTCATTAAGGCCCCTCCCACGGCTGCGCCCGAAGCGAGAGTGTATCGAATCTTCGATCCATCCAGCGCAGCGATGACTGCAAGGACCGACAGCGTCAGGAAGAACACGAGCGCGGCATCAAACTGTCCTTGTCTTGCGAAGAACGCAACGAACGGATTCAGCCCATACAAGAGAGCCGCGAGAAGGCCGACTTCGGCGTCTGATATCCTTTTACCAATCTGGTAGATAGCCAGCAGTGTAAGTCCACCGAACACCGTGGAGAACAACCGAGCCGCGAATTCAGTGACTCCAAAGATCGCAAACGAGAACGTCGTGAGCCAAACATAGAGCGGGGGATGCAATGCAGAGTAGAGACCGTCGATGGAGAATGAAGATTGATCGACCCAACTGCCAAAGCGGAGAATGCCCTCAGCTCGGACTGCATAGAGTGCTTCATCCCAAGCCTGCAAATCCAGAAAGTCGAGGTTAACAAAACGAAGAAGCCCTACGAGGGTAATCAGACTAAAGTACACCCGATCTTTCGGGATATTTGATATCGATCTAAGCATCGAGAACCGTCAAGGCCTCAACAATCCAGACGANNAGAATGCAACATGCGAGCAGCACGAATGCCGCCATCACTCTCATCCTCGAATATTCCCTCATCGATTCGTTCACATGGGATACCAGGTGAGCGGCGAAGCCGGCCATGAACGGCATCAGGGGAAAATGAAAACGGCTTCCGCCAAAGACAATGAAATGCGTAGCGAGCCAACTCGCGAGAAGCGCCAGAATCAGCCACCAAAGTCGATCTCTCGGAAAGATCAGAAGCCCAATGATGCCTCCAAGAAGAACAAGAAAGTACGGGAGATTCACAATTGCCGTGAGAGAGAGGGGAATGGAGGCGTACTTCGCTCCATACCGGACCGTCGTGTCCTCTGGACTTGGGTGAAAACTCCAGACGAGGAGCCCGCCTTCACTGGAGATCAAATGGGCGATCTTCTTGATCCCGTTGATGGCGAATTGCACGGGATGTTCGATGATATACCCAGCAGCAGAGGTGGCGGCGCGCCGGTCGGCGTCGAATTCCCCGGTCGCGTCTTCGAGGATGTTTGGAGGGAAGTTGACTGCGTAAGCCCCCGTCGAATTTGGATTGTTGCCAATCAGAAGGTTGATCCCGCCATTGGATGACAAGGAGAAGGATTCCATGGTGAAGTAATTTCTGAAAAGCCATGGGGACACCGCGATGAGGACCCCGAAGACGGCCATTGCTACAATCTTCCGCGGCCATTTCTGCCTGACAGCAATCCAGATGAGCATAACGAGAAAGAGACCAAACGTTGCTTTAATCAGCAGAAGGTTCCCGAGCAGCAAGCCAAGAAGGAGGTTGGTGCAGCGACCATTCTCTTCGACTCTCCTCAGGAGCAGGAATACAAGCACAAGGACGAACGTGAAAAGCGTCTCGGACATCAGGAAATTCGTGTACAAGATGGCAGGTGGATAGAAGAGCCAGAGCGTCGCCGCGATCATCTGCGCCCTTGCGCCAGAGCCGGAAAAAAGATGATAGAGCAAGAGTGCGATGAGAGCATCAAGAAGCACCTGAATGAATTTTACTGAAACAGGATGATGACCGACGACATGGTACACAAGGCTGGCGAAGGCAGGGTAGCCAATCGGACGATAGGCAGTCGGTGCGACGCCGTACGTGTAGGATCCCTTGGAGGCAAGATTGAATGCGAGGAGATCGTATTCTCTCTCGTCTGAAATGAGAGGGCGATCGTGAAGGGAAACGAAGAGCGTCCGGAGAATCAATCCGGCGCCGACCAACACAAGGAGTGGTCGCGGATATGCCTGCAGTCTAGATAATATCGTGCTCACGGTACAATTCCATCAAGCGCTTGTACGTCGCATCGTACGAGTGATATTTCTCGACCCATCTTCTTCCTTCGATCCGTTTCTGGGCTCGCAATCGGGGATCGTCGATAAGCTGCATCACGCGGTCGAAGAGCGTTTCCGGTGTTGCGAGGACGAATGGATTCTCGGGGAGCCAATCCAGATAGTCCTGCGTCATTTCGGTAATGGTAGGAATTCCCATAGCAAGAGTTTCAAGAGAGTTGCGACCATAGCCGGTACCCCCAAAGTTGCCGATTTGCTCGATCGCGATGTCGCACGTGCTCTTGATGCGAACGACTTCCTGATGTGCCTTGCCTTCCGCAAGAACGAATTCAATATTTCTCTCCCTTCTTACTCGTTCGATAATGGGGATGATGAGCTCCGTCCCTTTCGCGTCCCGGTTGGTCGGAGAGTGAATAATGCGCAGTCGTTCGTTCTCAACTGATCTGAACTCGTACGGAGAGACATCAAAAGGGATATAGATGTAGTGGATGTCCGGATGTCGAAGGAGATGATCGCTCTCGTTTGTCAAGTTGAGATCGCTCAGCGCATTCATCACGGGATCAATGCCACGAACGCGCAGGTCGCTCCCCATGTAGTGACAGACGATCTTCTTTCCTTCTTCCTTCCATCGTTTTGCCAGNNAAGAAATCGAGTCCCCCGTCATAATGAACGATCTCGAAATCACCCAGCTTATGCTGCTTCACCGCATGAAGAACGATTCGCTCTCGTCTCTCATCATCCCATTTGAAATAAAGCGCTTCGAGGGGATTCCGCGGTTCGTGGATTGGAAGGGACGTGGGAGGCTGTTTGGGCGGAGGGGGGAGGTACTTCCGGGGACCTTGTCTTTTAATCCTCCGCCAGAGTTGCGCCAAACTGTTGCGAGGGAGCGGAAGATCAAGGCAGATGTCTTCGGGAAACGTATGGATGCTCTTGTGAAGAGTAACCAGTCGTGCGTTGGCGCCGAAACGTCGTTGCATCTCCATCAAGTTGTAGGGGACGCCGGCGACGTTGAGGGGAGCGACGTGGAGAACGTCTGGCGTTCAGATGAAGCGCTTGTAGAATGTGCTTCGGAGAATTCCGTGTGCGTTGAATTTTTCTTTGAAGCGAATCAGGTTCATTGCAGGCGTCATCTGGTCTTCCGCGTGCGTGTCTTGCGAGACACCGATATCGACCCAGGAAAATCCGTGCTCAGACGCCCACTTCAGCACTTCATACATCACGACGTGTATCGGATTATCCTGTTCATGCTCATACAAGAGCATGTTATAGAAGCAGAGAGCCACCCGGGAGTTGCAGGCAAACATCAACGAACCGGCGATCGGTTTCGATCCTTTCCAGACCAGGAAGAGAACGAGGCTCTCCGGAAGAAGTTTCTTCAAGCGAAGCAGCTCTTCGAGCGTGTGCGTCGGCTTCACGTTGTGCCGTGCCTTGTTCTTGACCAGGATCGGATAGAACGACTCATAGTCATCGGAGATCTCCACCCTCAAGGATCTTTCTCGGATGTATTTGTGGACATACCGTCGCGCGGTGGATTGAAACGAGGAGACGAAATCGTACCCGTCGATCCGGATCGCATGTGAGATGTAGTGTTTGTCGTGCGTGAATCCGCGATAGGCGAGAGCATAGTCGATATTCTGAGAGATGACTTTCTGATAAATGAACGGAGGGGGAGTCAGAAGCGCCCGCTCGAATTGCCGCTCCCGACAATAGTCTGAAAAAGCATCCACGATCTCAAGGGTAGTCGCAAACGGAATGTCTCCCGTTACGAACGATCCGTACGAGGCCCCGATGGGAGATTCAAGTGTCGAGCCCACGACGGCGGCGGGCAGAACTGCCACGATCTCCTTCTTGTCGGTAAAGACAAGATGGTGCCACTGAAATCTTCCTTTGTCATGGTAGCCGAGAAACTTCTGAAGGTGGAAGATGGTGCCATTGTTCGAGTTCAAGACGAACCGATCCCATTTCTCCTTCCATTCGAGGTCATATGGTTCAATTCGGAGTGCCATCCGTCTAGATTTCGAATCCCACGGTGAAAAGGTGCGCATCCCCAAGTCCGAGCGAGAACGGGACGTACGCGTAATTGATATCTACGAGGCTATAACGAAGACCGATTCCTGAACTGAAACCTCGCGATTCATAGCCCGATTGATAGCCGACTCGGAAGGAGAGAAGGCCATCGTAAGTCGTTTCGACTCCAACTTGAAGATGAGTGGCGTTTCGTTTTGTCTCGTGAAGGAGCGCGGCGCAGATGGAAAACGCGAACTCCGAACGAGCGAAGCCATAGGTTCCACCAGCACGAAGCTGCGCCGGTAGGTCTGAGGATTCGACACGAAGCTCCGAGAGTGAACCGATGTTGGTAATTGCCAACGCAACCGAAAGACCGCTGACCGGTGTCCGATACAACCCGCCAACATCGAATCCAAATCCTGTTGCCTCGTCCAGATAGAGCTTCTCGTAGAGATAGCTTACTCCAGCCCCGACCGTCACATCCTCAGAGAAATTTCTAGCAAAGCCGATTTGGAATCGTGCAGCGCGTGCCGCAAAGGTGCCGATTGCCGGCCCCGGAGTCTCGCGAAGCTCAATGCCCCCGATATTCGTATTCGAGATTGCCGCACCGATGGTTCCGAAGGAGAACGGAAGCCTCGTTCTCACGAACTCGGTTCGGATATCTTGGATCCACTGAGTATGTGAGAGAAGGAGCCCGACCGATCCTTCTGACGCCAGGCTAGCGGGATTCACACCGGCAGAAGAATACCTGGCGGCATCTCCCACGACGGCATCCCCCAACGAAGCCGCGCGAGCATCCACCGGAATTTTCAAGTAGGTGGATCCGGCTGAAATTCCCTGCGCCTTCCCGAGAGTGGCAGAGAGCGCAGATAGCACAAGCAGGAGATGCAAGTGTTTCATTCAAACCTCAACCTGAGCGATAAGAGATGGAGCCCGTCTGTGGAATAAGGCTCGATGACGAACGCATAATCGATTGACGGACTCAGCGTTTCGACTGGCGCCCGCAACGAAAACCCGATGCTCGGCTTCGCATCGATGTCGCGGCCAAACGAGATTTGGTCGATCCCTCCGCGAAGTTCCACGCCGTCAGAGAATGGAACTTCAATGCCAAAACGTGCGAGCGAAACCGATCCGGCACTCTCGAATTCTGAAGTCAACAAGGCGCCAAGAAAGTAGGGCCTGTAGCCGAAGGCAAGCTTCGTACGAAGAGGGAAGCGCTCCGTCGTCGTATTCCCGTCTCTCCCGTAGAGTTGGGACGTATCCCATTTGTACTTTGAGTTGATATCTTGAACAACGATGCCAATCGTCCACTCCTCAGAAAGCAAATAGACAAACCCGAGATCGAATCCCACGGTCGTGCTCTTCACGCCTTCGAACAGCGAATGGTAAAAAATCTTAGCCGAAATTCCGAGAGCGGCTTCCTCGGATACTTTCGTCCCAAACGAGAATATCCCGACGTTTTCAGAAGTGGAGTACGTCTCGGTGACCCGGCCGTCTCGATTTCTTCCTTCCAGGTTTGAGACGCCGGCATTCAAAATACCGATCGACATCCCGCCGGACGGGCGGAGGCTCTGGCTATAGTTTAGGGCGTTAAGATGGCGATCGAACGGCAGAAATCCAACGCTGATCAGCGCCGTTCGAGATGTCTGAAATGGCGTCAGCGCCGGATTGTAGTATCCGACGGCTTCGATGTTTTTGACGGCGGTAAGGGTGTTAGCCATTCCGATGCCGCGCGCGCCGAAACCCAACCTTGTTGCCGCGCCGGGTAGTCCTCCAAGATCGTACGACACCTGGGCGATGAGGGTGCAACGGCAGAGAGAAACGAAAAGCAAAATGATATACCCGATTCGGTGTTTCTTCATGGTCATTGAAGGACGAAGATTTTTCCCCAGAGAGGATCATTCCCCTCGA
>DMMN01000132.1 GCA_003453835.1 Bacteroidota bacterium
CGGCCGCTCCTGAGTGAATCACGGATAGTCCAATGATCCTCATTATCGACAACTATGATTCCTTCACGTACAATCTCGTTCAGTATCTCGGCGAGCTTGGGGTCGAACAGACGGTTGTCCGCAACGACCAGATTACTGTTGAAGAAATTCAGGAGATGCATCCGGACAGACTGGTCATTTCTCCCGGCCCTTGCACTCCCNNTGTCCGACATACACCATCGCGGCGAGGTCCTCTTCAAGGGAGTCCCAACGCCCTTCACCGCCGCCCGCTACCATTCGCTAATCGTGGAGCGAGAATCCCTCCCCTCATCATTGATGGTAACGGCATGGACCTCCGATGGGATCGTCATGGGGCTGCAGCATCAAGAATACCCGACGTTTGGCGTTCAGTTTCATCCGGAGTCCATCGCGACGCAACACGGCAAGGAAATTCTCAGGAACTTCCTGAGCATTCGATAAAGCAAGTTCTCAGAAAACAGGAGGTGTGGAATGAACGACGGTTCTACCCGATCGCTGCACGACGTGGTACAGGATCGACAGCTTGGAGGCTTGATGAGCGCGCAGGAGGATGTCTGGAGGATCTTCCGCGTGATGGCTGAATTCGTCGACGGGTTCACGCTCATGTCGAACCAGGAGAATCTCGTCTCGATCTTTGGCTCGGCCAGAACGCAACCCGGAACGCCGTACTATGAGATGGCCACACAGGTGGCCCACGAGTTGGTGAAGCGTGGCTTCAATGTGCTCACAGGTGGCGGTCCGGGAATCATGGAAGCTGCCAACAAGGGAGCGCAGGAGGGGGGAGGCGCATCCGTCGGTGTCAATATCGAGCTCACCCACGAGCAATTTCCGAATCCCTACGTTGATAAGAACTCTCTTGTCACGTTCCGACATTTTTTTGTGCGCAAGGTGATGTTCATGAAGTACGCACACGGCTTCATCGTCTTGCCGGGCGGGTTTGGAACGCTCGATGAATTCTTCGAGGCGGTCACGCTCATCCAAACGCACAAAACGAAACAGTTTCCCGTCGTTCTTATGGGCGCGGAATACTGGAAGGGACTGCTCGAATGGATCAAGGAGGTGATGCTCCCGGCAGGTATGATTTCGCCTCAGGATCTGAATCTGTTTGAGCTCACGGATGATCCATCGAAGGCCGCCGACGTTGTTGATTCGTTCTACAAGGGTCGGCGGATGATCACAAATTTCTGAATAATTCTGCTTGCTTCTTGCAGGCGGAATCTCTATATTTGTTCGCCTCGTTTCAAAGATAGCCCGCCTTTCCGGGCTATTTTTTTTGGAGAAGCATGACCTTATCAGAAATCAAGGAAAAACTTCATCTCCTCGCGGGTCCATTGCTGGAGAGCCGGCGTGCTTTCCTTGTTGACGTGGCGATTCGTAACGAACGTGGGGTGGCGCTTTTGCAGGTCTTTGTCGATACGGATCTCGGCATCAAGGTGGGGGAGTGCTCTGAAATCAGCAGGGAACTGGGTAAGGTGCTCGACGAGGCCGGGTTCTTTGAGCGTCCCTATCATCTGGAGGTTTCCTCGCCAGGGATCGACAAGCCGCTCCGACTCCTGCGCCAGTACCACAAGAATGTCGGCAGGCGGTTCAAGGTCGCCTATCGTTTGGAAGGGAAGCCTGCGACTCTCATCGGCAAGTTGGAGTCTATCTTGGACGACAGGCTGACGTTTTCACCGGAAAACGGTGAGCCGCTCACGCTGGAGTTTTCACAAATTATTGAATCGAAGGAGGAGTTGCCCTGGTGACTCGATCTGGAGAGGGTTTCACTGTTCGGAGGATGAAATGAATCACGAAATTGTCGAATCATTCGCGCAAATGGTTCGAGAAAAAGGTATCGATAAGGATATCCTTGTCGGCATCGTCGAGGACATCTTTGGGATGATGGTCCGAAAAAAATACGGACCCACTGCCAAATTCGATGTCGTTGTCAACATGGACAAGGGAGATATTGAGATTTACCTGGAGCGAGAGGTCGTGGAGGAGGTTGTCGATCCAATCACCCAAATTGACGTGAAAGAAGCCTGTCGGCGATCGGGCGAGGACCTCGAGGTCGGCGAAGACTACGTCGAGATTGTGCCGCTCGCGAGCTTCGGCCGGCGGCTGGTCGTCAGCGCAAAGCAGAATCTAAACCAACGCATCAAGGAGATCGAGCGGGAAGCCATCTACAACGAGTATACGAACGCTTTAGGGGAAATCGTCGTCGGAGAAATCTATCAAATCCGGAAGGGGAAAGGAGAGATTCTTGTCATCCACAACAAGAATGAGTTGCTCCTCCCCAGAAGCGAACAGATCTACAAGGAGCGATACAAGAAGGGAGACACGATCCGGGCTATCGTGAAGGAAGTGCGCAAGGGGGCCGGAAATCCCGTCGTTATCATCTCGCGAACCGATCCCCAATTCCTGATGCGTCTGTTTGAAATCGAGATCCCCGAGATCTATGATGGGATCATCGAAATCAAAGCCATTGCGCGTGAGCCGGGGGATCGGGCGAAGGTCTCCGTCTTATCGCACGACGATCGGATCGACGCCGTCGGAGCGTGCGTGGGCATGAAAGGCGTACGGATCCACGCAATCGTCAGGGAACTGAACAATGAAAACATTGATGTGATCAATTGGACCGATGAGCCCGTCCAATTCATCACGCGGTCGCTCTCACCCGCGAAGCTGAAGGAAATCCAGCTCGACAAGGAAAACAAGAAGGCCCAAGTCACCGTCGCGGCGGACCAGGTATCTCTCGCGATCGGGAAGAACGGTCAGAATGTTCGTCTTGCATCGAAACTGACGGGATTTGATATTCAGCTTGTCAAAGAAGGGGGTGAAGAGGAAGAGTACGATATGGACCTCTCCGAATTCCGTGAGGAGTTGGGCGAAGTGCTCTTCCATAAGTTCTTCGATGAGAAATACGAAACCGTCCGTGATGTCATCGATACGTCGAAGGAAGAACTTGTCGCCACCATCGGCATTGAGGCTGAAAAGATCAATGAGATCGTCGCGATGCTGAAGAAGGGTCTCGAGGATGCGGAAATCGAAGAGGCCGAGGAGACCGATGAGGCGCTCGCTTCCGTCAAGGCACCCGTTGCGGAGGGGGAAGCATCTCCGGCGGCAGAGACTAACGATGCGAAAAAAGGGGAGGATGGTGAAGCAGCCAACGCCCAGTCAACAGATCAACCTGAGGCAGAGAAGAAGGACGAGTAATGGCGTTGAAGACCCACCCCCAGTTCAATAACGGCGAAAGACCCGAATGTCAGAATCTGTAGCCAAGAAAACAAAGATCTACAAGCTGGCCACCGAGCTAAACCTTTCAAGCGAGACGATTATCGAGTTTCTCCACAAGAAGGGTTTTGAAGTGAAAAACCATATGTCGACGGTAACGGACGACATGATGTCGGCGATTCTG
>DMMN01000208.1 GCA_003453835.1 Bacteroidota bacterium
TTCGCGGGCGAGCTCCTCGAAGGCCGCATGCGCGTGGGCCTTTCGCGCATGAAGCGCAACATCCAAGACCGCATGTCCACAGTGGATGCAGAAACATCGTTGCCGATTCAGTTCATTAACCCACGACCGCTCCAGGCAGCCATCAAGGAATTTTTCACGACCAACCAGCTCTCCCAATTTATGGGGCAGCAAAACATCTTAAGCGAAGTCGAACACCTTCGCCGTCTTTCCGCGCTTGGGCCGGGGGGCCTCACCCGCGAGCGAGCAGGATTTGAAGTGCGCGACGTACACCCCAGCCACTACGGGCGCCTGTGCCCGATCCACACGCCGGAAGGTCCGAACATCGGTCTCGTCGGACACCTTTCGAGCTACGCGCGCATCAACGACTACGGCTTCATTGAAACGCCCTACCGCAAAGTGGTGGACGGCGTTGTGACGAATGACGTGGAATACGTCAACGCGTTTAAGGAAGAACAATCCATCACGGTTCCGGCGACCACGAAGCTCGATGCACAGGGCAAGTTCGTTGATGCGTATGTGAGCGCTCGCAAATACGGAGAGCCGCAACTTGTCGCGCGCAACGACGTGAATTACATGGACGTTTCCTCCCGCCAGATCATTTCTGTGGGCACGTCGCTCATTCCGTTTTTGGAACACGACGATGCCACGCGTGCTCTCATGGGCACGAACATGCAACGCCAGGCTGTTCCCCTCGTCTTGCCGCACGCACCGCTGGTCGGCACGGGGGTAGAAGGACTTGCAGCACGCGCATCGGGCCATGCTCTTCTCGCTGAGGAGGACGGAGAAATCACTTACGCGGATAGCAATGAGATTTCTGTTGTCTACAAATCCGGACGCAAAAACACCTACCGTCTCAGTTCATTTGTGCGCAGTAATCAGGGAACGTGTTTCAACGTCCGCCCGCGCGTGCGCCGCGGAGACAAAGTGCGGAGAGGGGACAGTCTCGGAGATGGTGCCTCTGTCGATAACGGCGAACTCGCACTGGGGCAGAATTTGCTTGTAGCGTACATGTCCTGGCAGGGGTACAACTTCGAGGATGCCATCATCATCTCCGACCGTGTCGCGCAGAAGGGGCTCTACGATTCCATTCATATTGAGTCGTATACCACTGATGTGCGCGATACTAAGCTCGGTCCCGAAACCATGACGCGCGATATCCCGAATGTTGGAGAGAGCAAGCTCAAAGATCTGGATCTCGATGGCATCGTACGCATCGGTGCTACAGTCCATGAAGGAGATATTCTCGTTGGGAAAATTACTCCGAAGGGAGAGACAGAACTCACACCTGAGGAGCGTCTCCTACAGGCGATTTTTGGAGATAAAGCAAAGGATGTAAAAGACACCAGTCTCCGCCTCCCCGGTGGAGCAGGTGGAAAAGTGGTAGATGTGCATATTCTTTCCCGCGAGCAGGGAGACAAGCTTCCTACCGGAGTCATCAAGCAGATCCAGGTTTCCATCGCCCAGCTCAGGAAGGTCTCCGTCGGAGACAAACTTGCCGGTCGACACGGAAACAAAGGTGTTATCTCAAGGATAGCGCCTATCGAAGACATGCCGCACCTTCCGGACGGAAGACCGGTGGATGTCATTTTGAACCCGCTCGGAGTCGTCAGCCGTATGAACATCGGACAGATTTTGGAAACCCATCTTGGTTGGGCGGCGCTCCACCTTGGATACAAGGCCGCTACCCCAGCTCTGGACGGTGTGACTGAAGAGGACATCAAGGAAGAACTCAAGAAAGCCGGACTTTCCGAGAACGGAAAATCAAGACTCATCGACGGAAGAACCGGAGAATATTTCGATAACGAGGTAACGGTCGGAGTGATGTATGTCATGAAACTGAACCACTTGGTTGAAGACAAGATACATATGCGCTCGATCGGACCATACTCCCTCATCACCCAGCAGCCTCTCGGAGGAAAGGCCCAGTTCGGAGGACAGAGGTTCGGAGAAATGGAAGTGTGGGCGCTCGAAGGATACGGAGCCGCTTACACCTTGCAGGAAATGCTCACGATCAAATCGGACGACGTCCTTGGAAGATCGAAAGCATATGAATCCATCATCAAGGGAGAACCTATCAAGAGTCCGAACATACCAGCGTCGTTCCACGTGCTCGTTAATGAACTTAAGGGACTATGTTTGGATGTGGAATTAGTCGGATCTTTGGTCAGTGAAGAAGAGGATGAAGACGAACCGAAGACGGCAGTTGACATCGACCAGATCTAACAGGGCTAAGCATTCCAACATTAAATAACTTCGTAAAAATCTTAAGTTTAATAACATTATGGAAAATATCACCAAGGTAAGTGACTTCAATAGTGTGAAGCTCAAGCTGGCGAGCCCGGAGGAGATCATGAACTGGTCGCACGGCGAAATTACCAAGCCTGAAACTATCAACTACAGGACGCAGAGGTATGAAAAAGACGGACTTTTCTGTGAGAAGATCTTCGGACCTTCGAAGGACTGGGAGTGTTATTGCGGAAAANNTGTTTCCCATATTTGGTTTTTGAGGGGTGTTCCGTCCAGGATCGGCCTCGCCTTGGGTATCTCGCTGATGGAACTTGAGAAAGTCGTTTACTTCTCTTCATATATCGTGAAGGATGTCGATGAAGAAGCCCGCGAATCCGTTTTGGATCAGTTGGAATCAGAATATAAGAACAAGCAGAAGGAAGTAAAATCAGCCAAAGCCGACAGCAAGGAATTGGAGAAAGCTTTGGAAGAACTCAAAGAGCAGTTCAGGGGAATCAAGGACGATCTCAAGAGCCTTCGCCCGATGCAGATCCTTTCCGAATTGGAATACTTCAATCTTTCCATGAGATTCGGACAGG
>DMMN01000127.1 GCA_003453835.1 Bacteroidota bacterium
GATTTCGGGAATCTACGCGGGAATCTCGCCGCGCGATTTCGGGAATCTAGGGGGAGAGGAGAAAAACATGCCCACCCGAGCTGTTAGTTTCTCTCAAGGAGAATTCTACCACATCTACAACCGGGGTAACAACAAAGAACCGATTTTCTTTGAGCGGGAGAACTACAACTACTTCCTCCGCAAGTTCCTCAAGTACTTCACTCCGGACGTTGCAGATGTCTGCGCGTTCTGCCTTATGCCCAATCACTACCATTTCCTTCTCCATCTTACTGCTGGATGCGACTACTCTACCCGAATGCAATACTTTGGAATTGCCTATGTAAAGGCCGTGAACAAGCTGTACTCCAGAGTGGGTCATCTCTTTCAGGGAAGATTCAAGGCGAAACCGGTTGATTCAGATGAATACCTTGTTGATCTCTCGCGGTATATTCATTTGAATCCTTTATTTGCCCGACTCGTGAGTCGTGCCGAGGATTGGGAGTTCTCAAGCTATCGTGCATATCTTGACGGCGGCTTCAAAAACTCTCCAGACGGATCGAATGCATCAGCAAACGGCGATCTAACAGTCAACGCCTCCTTCGTCTTATCCTATTTCTCCGGCGCTGAAGAGTACAGATCCTTCGTTGAATCGTATGCCATTGACCGCCTGAAACAAATGGAGGAGGAGCTTTGGCGCTGATTGCGACTTCCCCCTACGCCGCCGAAGCACGATTTCAACATCCATCGCAGGTTTGACTTTGCTCAACGCAGTGAGTAATTTTGCTCAGCGTATTGAGTAAATCAAATGCCCAGGAAGGCCTTCCAACGACAGCAGTTCCACACTCTTAAGGCACGCCTCGAAGAGCGCCGCCGATTCATCCAGGTTCTTGCCGGTCCCCGCCAGGTCGGGAAATCGACGCGGACGGTCTTCTCAGCGCGCCGCTGGCGAGATGGATACAGTGAGCAACACGTGTAGCTTGGAACGGCACGCAATGGTCTCAACGGAGTGTCGTATCGGGGATTGCGCGATTTCGTCCAATCATGAAGGATCCTCGCTTTGCATACTCTGCAACTTGCGCATCTGTTGAGCCGCTTAAACCTAAGCGACGTACACTGGTGACGTCAAATCCGAATTGCCCACAGAGAACGGCGCATGAGGTGGGGAGGTCTTCGTCGATTAGGAACCTCAAGGGCGGTCCTGCGCGGGAATGGCGTGGAATGCCTCTTGCTCAACCAGTTCCGCCCAAGCTTCGACCAAGCGACGTTGACGCTGAGGCAGCTTTCCCGCAACATATGGATCCGAGCAATTCGTGGCTCCTGCGCGCTCCTCTATGTGGACAAATCGTTCTATGCCGTGACTGTTTCAAATGCAATGCGCAAGTCGACAGGTTGTGGCAAAACATAGTTCAATTTCTCAAAGCCAATCACTGCCCCCCCTTTGTCTTTCATGAGGATAACTTCATCCCCTGTTTCTTCGCATGTGTGCTCGTCCTGGGGATTGCCAAACCAGACAGTCAGAGTATTGGCTTGTCGGTCGTAGTACACTTTCACCTGGGCCATATCGTTCTCCTTCCTTGATTGCATCTGTAGGATATGCAGTAATCAAAAAGCCTTCGCTGTCAAGCCGCTTAGCCACAGCGCAAATCCAAAGCCCCATCTGCTCAAGCTTGTAGAAGAGATAAACCTGGGGATCATTGCGACTTAGTCGTATCTCAGCAGGATCTTCTAGCGCTACTTTCACTTCACCTTCGCGTCCGGTCATTGCCGGATGTTTAATGGTCGCAATCACTTCCCAATAGGCACGTGTCACGCGCACCTGAAAGCCAAGCGGCGTCATCACTTCGAAAAGCATTTCGGTTGAAGGTGAATTGCTCACGCGTCGAATACAGACCTGATATTCGCTTTGCCACCAGGCTAACTTAATATGGGACTATGTGGTCCACATGCACACACACGCCTACGCTTGAGGGGCACATGAGGTCACATCACATACCATCCACACAGACTCGCATTCGGCTCCTATTGCCACCTAGACCTCCAATTGCCGTTCCCCATAGGAACCATCTTGACTCACAATGACTGGCCATATTGTTGTGCGCCTGGATATTCCACTAAAATCGAATGCACGAGCTTCGCATCTCCACATTGCAGAAATCTCCTGTCGTCCTGCCAGGTGCCACATTGAATATACGCTGTGTCGCTTCTCTTGTCAAGCAGACGCAAAAAGCGACAAAGCATGGGAGTAAGGATTTTGACGGAATATCCAGCTTCAAGAACCGGACGGCTGAAGCAGGTTGATGGCCTTCCAAAAGGATTCCTGAGCGCCCCTCTCATGCATTGGATTAGCTGATGAGATATCTACCTTTTATCAACCTCAAACAACGTCCACGGCTGCCCCTTCATATCCTTCAAGAACTTCTCCTGCCATTTGAACTCCGGGTGTTTCTCGAAGAACGGTGCCGCAAGAAAATCCTCGCCGCACGGGTGACCCATCCTCGCCCAGATTTTCATCTCCTTTGCGAGCGCTGAGGTTGTCACCTTCCCTTGCACTGCACCGGTGGGGTAAAACGGCGGACTGCTCCACTCGGGCGCGCCCTTCGGATCACGGTCAACATGTCCGCATAACACACCTCCATTCAGTGCGGCCACTCCTTTGATCGGATCGTGGTGGTCTCCCTCCATGGCTTTGGCCAGTTCTGCATCGATTTGACCCTTCTTCTCGTGCTTCAATTGTGCCCAGCGACATTTTCTGCTGTTTGCGGAGTTGGTCATATCGTTCGGATCGAAGGTCGTTTCCTCCGCAGTCAGGTTCGGATCGGAAGGGAAGTTCGAGCCTTCATACATTCCATCGAATGTTCTCCACACGCGGAAATTCTTTAGGCCAAGCTCAAGCCGGGCAATCTCGTTCGTCTTCGTGTCTCCGACAAGCCAATCGTTTGCGTAGCCTCCGTTGTTGTTCGTCGTCATGATCTTCACAAAGTCGTCGATCGAGCCGGCGTATTGTGCGGCCTTTCTGGCGCGCATGAACTCAGGTGTCCCGTTCTCGTCGAATCCCTTGAATTGCGTGATAGTCGTTTCCGTGTAGAGGAGACCCGCGCTGTTGATGGCAAAATCGTCGCCGCTGTGGATGAGGCCCGGCATGCAGTCCATGAGAATCCGAAATCCCTTGGCCGGGATGATGTCTGCAATGACGTTCCAGCGCTCACCTACAACGTAGTCGCTCCAGTTGTTGTGGCCGATGACGATCTTGCCGTCCTTGGTGTAACTACCGGTGGCGATGAACGCGCTGCACTTGCCCGGAGCCTGGTTGTTCAGAGAGTCCTTCTTGATCCTATTGGCGAGCCAGGGGATGTAGTAGGAAGCGATTTCGATGTTCGCATTGAGCGCCGTGATGTCGAGTCTGTCATACTTGAATCCGCGTGCAGCGAGCCCGTCCGCGATGCCCTGGATCTCCTCCTGATATTCTGGCTCCAGCTTCGGCCAGAAGATCCGCCCTGCCGCCTCGCGGAAGAAGGGCCATTCTTTCCGAGTCGATCCTTTTTCGAAGTAGTAGGCAAACATCCGCAGCACGTCATCAATTTCGGGAGCAAGATGATAGCCGTGCTGGAAGCCGACCTCCTTCGGCGTTCCTTCAAGGTAGATGTAGATCCAGCCGTTTCGGTTTTCCCGGAATGAGTTCTTCAGCCGCGTGTCGTCGGCGTGAAGGACAGCGAACGGACTTAACAGAAGGAGCGTCAGCAAGAGCTTTTTCATCATTCACCTCATTGGAGTAGGGGGGATACATCAGTTCGATCTGAATATAGTTGAAGGACGGGAGGATATCAATCCCAGGTATGACCATTCTGCACAGACCATCGTGCACAATTCCACCACTCGATCATCCTTCATCCCGCCCTTTGAACGCGTTTGATCGTAGCTGCGCAGCGTAAGAAAGGAATAAGATTTGTCTAACCACCGATGGCACACAGCCGGAGGCCCAAGAATGACAAACGCGATAGCGTTTGCCAAGTTAGAAGTATGGCTTCGCTATCCCCGCCCGCGACCACGG
>DMMN01000351.1:0-2592 GCA_003453835.1 Bacteroidota bacterium
CCGAAGATGATCACTGTGGGGGCGAGCGCGTATTCACGCAACATCGACTACCCAGCGTTTCGTTCAATCGCCGATCAGATCGGGGCTTTTCTTTTCGCGGACATCGCACACCCGGCCGGCTTGATCGCAAGCAAACTTCTGAACGACCCGCTCCCCTTCTGCCATGTGGTCACCTCCACCACTCACAAAACCCTTCGCGGACCGCGAGGCGGATTGATCCTGATGGGGAAGGACTTCGAAAACCCGTTTGGACAAGTTGCTCCGAAATCGGGACGCACAAAAATGATGTCCGAGCTGATCGACTCGATGGTCATCCCCGGAATCCAGGGGGGGCCTCTCATGCACGTCATCGCGGCAAAGGCGGTTGGCTTCCTCGAAAACCTGCAGCCGGACTTCGTCGCGTATTCGAACCGAGTCATCAGGAATGCCCAAGCGTTGGCGAACGCGCTTGTGCAGCTCGGCTATCAGGTCATCTCGGGCGGAACGGATAATCATCTCATGTTGATCGACCTCCGCAACAGGAACGTGACGGGGAAGGATGCGCAGGAATCGCTCGACCGCGCAGGCATCACCGTCAACAAGAATGCCGTCCCGTTCGATGATAAATCCCCTCTGATCACAAGCGGCATCCGGATCGGCACGCCGGCTCTCACAACACGAGGCATGAAGGAACAGGAAATGGAACAGGTAGCCTCGCTGATCGATCGTGTGATCAGTCACCCCCGCGACAGCGCCGAACATGCACGCGTGAAGGGCGATGTGCACACACTCTGCTCCGCGTTCCCCCTCTATCCAACCCTCGTAAGCGCGTCAACCTAGGATAACCGATACGGATGCTACGAGAACTCCTCTTGAGATTCTTACGAAGACAAGACGGGACGACTGAGGGCCAGGTCGAGCAGAAGGAGATGTCCTTTCTCGAGCACCTTGAGGAACTCCGCTGGCACATCGTCAAGGCGATTGCCGGCCTGGTTGTGGCGATGATCGTCTGCGGTTTCTACTCGAAGTTTATTGTCCAAGAGATCCTTCTCGCTCCCCTTCTGAGCGTGGGGCTGAAACCCCAGGTCCTTTCTCCGTACGGAATTGTATTGCTGTACATGCAGGCAATGCTCATCTGCGGTTTCATTCTCAGCATGCCGAACACGCTCTTCTGGCTTTGGAAGTTCGTTTCGCCGGGACTTTTGCCAAAGGAGCGGAAGTACATTTCGTGGATAGTGGGATTCACGTCGTTTTGTTTCTTTGCGGGGGTCGCATTCGGGTACTTCGTTTTGATCCCCACGGCTCTCAAGTTTTTCGCAACGTTTGAGACGGAGAACATTCAGCTCAACATTTCCATCGATCGTTACGTCAGCTTTGTTCTCGCGCTCATTCTGGGATCGGGGTTGGTGTTCGAGCTGCCGATGGTCTCTTATTTTCTTTCGAAAATGGGGATCCTCACTCCGCCGTTCATGCGACATTATCGCCGGCACGCGTACGTCGCCATCCTGATCATCGCAGCCGTGGTCACGCCGACGCCCGATATTGTCACACAACTCCTCTTGGGTGTGCCGATGATCCTTCTGTATGAGTTCAGCATCTTTATTTCGAAGTTTGTTCAGAAGAAGAAAGAGGAGGCATCGGACCGATCGATCCTGGAGGAGGAGAAACCCTCGTGAGCCCAGCACATCGTAAGCCGGTCTCGCTAGACGTCATCAAGGAGCCGATTGAACTCGAGCTCAAGGCGTTCAGCCAGTTCTTTCGCGATTCGATGCGATCCAAAGTCGGGCTGATCGACCTGATCGCGCGCTACATCGTTCGACAAAAGGGAAAACGGGTTCGCCCCATTCTTGTCTTCCTGAGCGCCAAAGCGTGCGGGGCCGTGAACGACAGCACCTACCGCGCCGCAACGCTTGTGGAGATCCTCCACACTGCCACTCTGATCCACGATGATGTCGTCGATGATGCGGACACGAGGCGGGGTCTGGCCTCCATCAACGCAGTGTGGAAAAACAAAATCGCCGTGCTCATGGGCGACTATCTCCTTTCACGCGGCCTGTTGTTGTCCCTTGAAAGCAACGACCACTATTTCCTTTTCTGCACGTCGAGGGCCGTGAAGAGAATGAGCGAAGGGGAGTTGCTGCAAATCCAGAAAAGCCGTCAGCTCAACATCGACGAGGCGACCTACATCAAGATCATCGGGGACAAGACGGCATCGCTTCTCTCTACGTGCACGGAAATCGGTGCGGCGAGCGCGACGGAAGATCCGGAACGACGCGCGCTCATGCGGGATTTCGGAGAACATGTCGGCATTGCCTTTCAGATCAGGGACGATCTGCTTGACTATTTCGGGCGCAAGAGCATTATCGGGAAGCCGACGGGGATCGACATGAAGGAGAAGAAACTGACGCTCCCCCTTATTTATGCGCTCCACAACGGGCCCCGCAAGGACGCGAAGCAAGCCTTGCGGCTCATCAAGAACGGACCAAAGCAGAAGGAGATCGATTGGGTGATCCGATTCGTGGAGGATTCCGGCGGGATCAGGTACGCTACTTCGAAAGCGGAGTTCTACTCAGAGCTGGCGCGAAACAACCTTGCGTCTCTTGAAGACTCGCC
>DMMN01000351.1:2615-4981 GCA_003453835.1 Bacteroidota bacterium
AGTTTTTCAACAACCTGTTAGAGGCGACAACGAAAGAGAAGAGATGGCCCGCCAAGAGAGCATTCGAGGCGGGTGATCTTGTTTGGCGTGAGATCGAAGAAGAGGTTTTACACTACTGTTCCTCACTCGTAACTACCCAGTTGTTTCACTACTCTCGCTCTGCGGCGTTCAGGCGGGCTGGGGATGGCGCACTCTCGCCCGAACGGCCAAACAAAGTAACCAAAGAAAGCTTTCCGAAATCGCAACGCACGAACCCATCTCCACCCGCACGCTGTAGACTTCGGTGCCCGCGTAACACGTTCCTTCACCGAAATTTAATCCGGTCGATTGATTCTTCCCACATTCCACAAAGCGGAAACGTCTGCCTCCGTATCATCAGTTTCAAATTCTCTTCATCCGTGTTCATCTGTGTGTCATCGGTGGTTCAAGAAAAGAGAGCTTCATTCTTTTCCATCACTGAGCCGTGATCCTCACTCTTTCAATGTACCGGCCCGTGTCGTACCCAGATCCGACGGGAGGAGAAGCCGACCGCACCTCTGCATCAAGCGCTGAAGGATGCCTATCTTGTGAGACTCGGCGGGCCGACCAAAGATGTTGAACAGCTCATTTCATTTAGAGTCATCTTATCTGAGGAGAGAGGATTTCGTCGAACCTTGGCTTCGCAGGGGTGGCATAAGGAAGGAAGGCAAGCAGTCTAATGGCCAGGCAACCCCTGAAGCTCGCTGGGTCGGTGGTTTTTTGGACGCCCGATGAAACCTGGCCTATTGCGGCCCAACAACCTCGAAATCATCGAGGTTCACATAGTGTTCACCATCAAATGCCTTCGTCTGCCAGGTTCGGACGTGAATTACAGGTTCGGTCAACGACCGGAAATCCATCATCAGAAACAAATATCCCTTGTCCGAATATGTGGAGGAGTTCCATTGCTGTTGGCACGAGATTCCATACAGCCAGTGCAGTTTCTCGTGGCGAACGATTGTGAACTCGTCGAATCGCACGTTGATGAACGCATTCCTCGCGAATGCCCGCCGTTTGAGTCCGTCCAGGTATTCGCGTTTGCTTTGCTGAATCAGCTTTATTCTCGGTTGGGAGAGCAAGGAACGGCGCATCATGTCGTCGGCATTCCGCTTTTCTTCCAGCACCGTCCCCACGTAAATCAGCGCATCCTCCGAATAGACCTTTTCGAGGAACGCACTGTTCTTAGTGTTGTACGCCATGCGGAACTGTTCCATGAAATCGAGGATTGTTCCGCGCATGATGGAATCTTGAGTGGTCTCGCCTCTGGCAATGATCATCTGGTAGTCGTATTTCGGCAACATACTGCGGACTGAGGTTATTTCTCCGGTGCGCGAGAATGTGAAGATCAGGCTCTGGACCGCGCTTGATTCGGTTTCCCCCGGATCGATTTTCACCATGATGCTCCGGATGTCGTAAAACTTACCATGCATGCGGTCGATCATTTGCGGTTCATACGCCTTGCGCGCAGTTACGGCTTTGTTTTGCGTGGCAAAACTGACGAACGTCGCATAGGCATCGGCAGCAAAGAACCTCTTCACAGTTTCAAGCGATGACGAACCCGCTTGCGCTCTGTTCATTTCGAGAAGAACGGTCTCCAGCGTCGATGCAATTCGTTGTTTGATAACTGGGACATCGTCACCGCCGATGGGTGCAACGGTTACCTTCACTTGGGACGAGGCAACCGCGGACAAGAGAAGAGCCATACAACCTAATCTGACAACAGACTTCATTTTGCTGAGTCGTTGCAAGTTTTGCGCCTTGGTTTTATTTTCGTTTCAAACTCCAGCGATCACTCACGAATTCTGACTCAACGGTTCACTTCTGCTCAGCTCAAGATCGGGTGAAGGAAACCTTTTGCCCTGTTGCTATTCGAGCGCGCGTTTTTTGTCCCCCTTCTTCCCAAGGGGGACGCGATCCGCTTCGCAGGATCGCAGGGGGTCTCCCCAGTCAAAGGTTTCCTTCCGCTTAGAATAAGCTCAGGCGAAGGAAACCTTCTGCTCTGCTGCTCTACCTCCCCCGTTCCGCCCTCCGAGCGGGCTTTTTTGTCCCCCTGCTTCCCAAGGGGGACGCGATCCGCTTTCCAGGATCGCAGGGGGTCTCCCCAGTCAAAGGTTTCCTTCGGCTCAGATCAAGCTCAGGCGAAGGAAACCTTTTGCCCTGTTGCGATTCGAGCGGGCTTTTTTGTCCCCCTTCTTCTCAAGGGGGACGCGATCCGCTTTGCAGGATCGCAGGGGGTGGCCCGAGTTAAAGGTTTCCTTCTACTCAGTTTAAGCTCAGGTGAAGGAAACCTTTTACGCTGTAGCTCTACCTCCCCCGTCCCGCTCTCCGAGCGGGCCGACCCCTCCTAA
>DMMN01000349.1 GCA_003453835.1 Bacteroidota bacterium
AGATCGGGAAAAAACCGATCGAGCTCGGTGGCAATCATGAGTCCTTTGTAAACGATTGTCCGGCTCGAGAACGAACAGACGTAGAAATTCTTGACGTCGGTTTTCAAGATGTGCTTTTCGATTTCCTTGCGCGAAAGAAACAGCATGCGCTCGAACGCTGCGGAACTCACGTGGCGCGGTCTCTTCACGAGGACCTGTTGTATGTTTGGTGCGGAAAGCGCGGCACTATCACCGATGACGGAGAGGTCGATCGGAAGCCTCCGCCATCCGAGAAAGCCGAAGCCGCGGCTCGTGATCACGTGCTCGACGAGCGCCCGGCACAGGGAGTACGCGTCCTCGTCCGCTGCCGGCATAAAGAGCATCCCGACGCCGAGGTCTTTTTCAGAATCGATTTTCTCGGCAAGGCCTTGCACATCCGCGAGCAGCAGCTTTGTCGGGAGTTGCGTGAGCAGGCCGGCACCGTCTCCCGTTTGCGTGTCCGCCGCCACCGCCCCTCGATGGGTGAGGTTGCACACGGATTGGATCCCTTTGCGAATGAGGTCGTGGCTTTTCCTGCCGGAGATATTCGCGACGAATCCCACGCCGCAGGCATCGTGCTCGAAACGCGGATCGTAAAGCGGGAATCTATTTCTGGACGAATCGTTCATGCGTTCTCGGTAGTGATTATCCGGGGAGGCTGGCACGCCGGCGATCCGGTAGGATCAAGTCGTCTTCCGTCTCTCCTCTGACTCTTCGGCACTCCGTTACCGTCCTTACACTTCTCCCTGAAACTCTCTCTTGATGGCGACCCTGCCGGTTCTCGCGATTTCCTTGATCCCAAACGGCTTCACCATCTTGATGATGGCGTCAACTTTTTGCTGGCTCCCGGTTGCTTCGAGCGTAAGAGTCTTCGGGCTGATATCGACCACCTTCGCCCGAAAGATCTCGGCCACTTGCATGATTTCGGGACGCGTGCTTGTCGTCGATTGGACTTTCACCAACACCAGCTCTCTGTCAACAAAGCTCTCAAACGTGAGATCGATGACTTTGATTGTGTCGATCAGCTTATTGAGTTGCTTGATGATCTGCTCGATGATCTGATCATCACCGCGCGTCACGATCGTCATGCGCGAGACGTCTTCTTCTTCAGTAGGGCCGACGGTTAGGCTGTCAATGTTGTATCCCTTGGCGGCGAACAATCCCGCGATCCTGTTGAATGCGCCGAACTTGTTCTCAACCAGGATGGAGATCGTGTGCTTCTTCACCTGTTCTTCCCCGTTCGACCTGGTGCCTGCAACGTGAGATGTCTGCGTCATTTGCTTGTTGTCCTTGGTTGATAAGAGAATGTTTGGCCGTTGATTGTTCCGCGGTTCGTTACTCCGCATAGTTCAGGTCGGTTCCGTTACCCCTTTGTCAGCACCATCATTTTGTCCATTTCATTTCCTGCCGTTGCAGGAATTTCGACGCTCTCCGGCGTGTCGAGAATCTCGTTCACCGTCTGACCGGCGGGAATCATCGGATACACGTTATCCTCCTTCGCAACCGCGAAATCGATGAAGAACGGTCCGTCATGATGATCCAAGGCCCGCCGGATCGCGCTTTCAACGTCGGACGCACGTGTCACCCGGATGCCGGGGCAGCCGTACGCTTCGGCCAGCTTCACAAAATCGGGATTGTAGAGCTCGACGTGCGAATAGCGTCGTCTCCAGAAGAGGTCTTGCCATTGCCGAACCATGCCGAGGAAGCCGTTATTGATGACGAAAATCTTGAGAGGGAGCTTGTGCTCAACGATTGTTGCCATCTCCTGCGAGTTCATCTGGAAGCCGCCATCGCCGCTGATCGAGACGATCGGTAGGTCGTTCCTACCGAACGCTGCACCCATGGCTGCCGGTAGTGAGAATCCCATCGTCCCCAGGCCGCCGGATGTGATATGTGAGCGCGGATGAATCCAGGTGAAAAACTGTGCCGTCCACATTTGATGCTGCCCAACGTCCGTCACAACGACCGCATGTCCCTTCGTAATCTCACCCAGCTTGTGCATGACGTACTGCGCACGAAGGGCATCTCCATGTCGGTAACGAAGGGGGTGTTCCGCCTTCCATTGGTCGATGGTCTTCAGCCAGTCGGCCGTGTCGAGCGCGTGAACATCTTCCGTCAACTTCTTGAGCACCTTTTTGACATCGCCGACGATCGGCACATCCACCTTCACGTTCTTGCTGATGGCGGACGGATCGATATCGATATGGATCTTCTTCGCTTCCGGCGCAAACGCTTCGACTTTTCCCGTCACGCGGTCGTCGAACCGCGCACCGACGGCGATTAGGACGTCACAGTAATTCACGGCGACATTCGAGTACCACGTTCCGTGCATCCCGAGCATTCCCAGCGAGAGGCGATTCGTCTCCGGGAACGATCCCAGACCGTGCAACGTCGTGGTGACCGGGCAGTGCAGCTTCTCGGCAAGCGCAGCCAACTCCGCCGCGGCATTGGATTGGATGACTCCGCCGCCGACGTACAACACCGGGCGCTTCGAACCGTTGATCAGACTCGCAGCCTTGCTGATCTGCTTCATGTGACCTTCTACGGTCGGGTTATAACTGCGAAGTTGAACGCTCTTTGGATACTCGAACGTCGTCTTCTGCGCCATCACATCCTTCGGGAGATCGATCAGAACCGGACCCGGGCGACCCGTAGTGGCGATGTAGAATGCCTCCTTGATGATCCTTGTGAGATCATTCACATCTTTTACGAGATAGTTGTGCTTGGTGATCGGCCGTGTAATGCCGACGATATCCGCTTCTTGAAACGCGTCGTTGCCAATGAGCCTCAGCGGAACTTGTCCCGTAAAGACGACGATGGGGATGGAGTCCATGTACGCATCCGCGATCCCCGTTACGGTGTTCGTGGCTCCGGGGCCAGAGGTGACAAGAACCACTCCAGGCCTGCCCGTTGCTTTGGCGTACCCTTCGGCGGCATGCGTTGCCCCTTGCTCATGGCGCACGAGGACGTGTTTGATGTCGGTGAGATCAACGAGCGCGTCGTAGATGCCGATCGTGGCACCTCCCGGATATCCAAACACAACCTCCACTCCTTCTTCCACCAGGCTGCGGACGAAGATCTCAGATCCGGTCATCAACTTTCCGTGATGGCTGCTTTGCGAGCGCGATCCTTTAGACGGAGACATAAAGCCTCTCTAGACAATTGAATGGAATTGAAAACCTCGTTTTGTTATTTTGTATCTGCTCAGCCCACGAAACACACAAAGGACACGAAAAACTATGCTAATTCCGCACTCAGTTTTCCTGGAGCCATCTCTATCTGATAGACTGAATCTTTGCGCCGTCTTCCGTGAGTATGAATCGCTCATACTCTAACTTGGGATAATGACCAAAGTTTACGAGCAGTGCAAGCTGCAGCT
>DMMN01000251.1 GCA_003453835.1 Bacteroidota bacterium
AAGGATTTCTAACCACCGATGGCACACGCCTGCGGGCTGCAGGCAGGGATACACGCGGATGAACCCATGGAAGTCAGAACGGCAGAAGTCGGAAGTCAATCCTGCGACCCTGCTCAGGACTGGGATCGAGTAAGTGGAAGCACCAGAGGCAGCGAGGCAAGAACTCCCGATTTCTGATTTCGACCTCTGACCTCCGTTCTTTTTCCGTGTCAATCCCAGCCCGCCCGAACGCCGCAAGGCGGGCNNGTTGTTGGACGCCATACCCGGACGCCGAGAACGAAGGTGAGGAATCACAATGAATCACAAGACGATGGCAGAGAAACTGAGCTTCGTGAAGAAGGATACGCTGATCCTGAGCATCGCCGGCATCGTGGTGCTGGCGGCTACGGGATTCGTCTTCTACGACTACTTCACGCCGGAATGGACGGACTATCAGGCTGAGTTCGAAGAACTTGTGGGAGAGAAGTTCGGGCCCGAGCGCGCACAGCTCGTTCCGAAGGGGATTCAACAGATCTACGCGAAGGAGATTGGAACCGCCGACCGGTGCATCACGTGCCATCAGGGCGTTGAGTGGAAAGGCCTGGAGAACGCACCGCAACCGTACCGAACGCACCCGAAAGAAATCCTCCAGAAGCATCCGCTCTCGAAGTACGGATGTACGACCTGCCATGCGGGGCAAGGGTACGCGACAGACATCGAGGCCGCCCACGGATTCGTCGAACATTGGGAGGAACCTCTCCTCGGAAAAGAGCTCGGCGATTTCTACGTCATGAGTGACAAGAAGGCTTTGATCCAGATGAACTGCAACCTGTGCCACAGGTACGACAAGGAAACGAAGGGTGCGGGATACATGAACCGGGCGAAACAACTTGTGCATGAGAAGGGGTGCAGGGCTTGTCACGTCATCAACGGCCGCGGCGGAACCGTTGGCCCCGATCTGACATGGGAAGGCGACAAGTCGCCAGAGCAGTTCAACTATGAACGGATCAAAGGACTTCAGACCGAGTTTACATGGCAGGCCGCACACTTCAAGAATCCGAAAGATCTCGTCCCTCAAAGTGTCATGCCGAACTTCAATTTCTCCAGTGCCGACGCGCACGCACTGTCGATGTTGGTCATGAGCTGGAAGAAGAAGAATATCCCGATCGACTTCATCCCCGGGCACAACTTCCGCGATGTTCCGACGGAAGAAGAAAAGGAGAAGGAAGAGAGGATGATGAAAGGTCCCGGTTCGTTCTTTGTGCAGAAGAATTGCTTCGTCTGCCATTCCGTCTCCACCCTGGGCATCGAAGCTGCAGCCCAAATCGGTCCGGACCTCGCCCTTGCCGTCGAGGATGTGCAGTCGCGGTTCGGGCGAACGCTTGAGGATTTTCTTGCACGACCGACAGGAACAATGGAAGTTGTCCTCTCCACCATGATCACCCTGACACCCGAGGAGCGGAAGGAAGTGATCGAGAAGCTGCGAATCGCGTACGAGCTGAAGCAGAAGGAATTGAAGGCTGCAAGAAAGGAGAAGTAGTCAAACGCGAAGCAGACGGAGCGGGAAGCGGAAAGTCCCCAAGCTGTTGTCCGACAGTCCCGTCACAAGAACTGCGGGACCCTGTTGTCCGACAGTCCCGCCACAACACTCGGCGGGCAAGTGAACGGTCGAAGAACGAGGTTTGATCGTCCGAGGGGAAGAGATGGAAGACTGGAGATCTCGCACAAGGGACCCCTCGTTCATCGAATGCAATTTCACGAAATCCCAATACCGAACAACATCCATGTTACATCCGATGCATCGCATCGGTCAACACCCAATACAAAAAGGAGGTTCGAATCATGAAATCAAACGCACTCTCATTCGTCATCACGGCGCTTGTGATGATGATGCTCATCGGCTGTGGAGGAGAGAGGAAAGGGCGAACCGGAGCGCGCTCCGACGTTCAGGATGCCGCGCTCAAAAACTACGTGGCGCCCGGCGATCTGGACGAGTACTATGTCTTCAAGTCGGGTGGACATTCCGGCCAGGTGTACGTTTATGGAATTCCATCGATGCGTCACATCTCGACGATTCCGGTGTTCACTCCCTATCCGGCCACCGGATACGGTTTCGACAAGGAATCGAAGGACATGCTGGGCGGCTTCACGTGGGGAGACGTTCACCACCCCGCCATCAGTGAGACCGATGGCGACTATGACGGGCGATGGCTGTTTGTGAACGACAATGCCAACAACCGGATGGCGAGGATCGATCTCCGGGATTTCAAGACGAAGCAAATCCTTGGACCGATGCCAAACGTCTCCGGCAACCACGGCTCGACGTTTGTTACGGAGAACACGGAGTACATCCTGGGCGCCTCTCGCTTTTCCATCCCCATTCCAAAAGGAACATACGAGAAGCTCGAGGACTATGCGACGAAATACAAAGGGGTCGTCTCCGGCATCAAGGTTGATCCGAAGAACGGGACGATGACGCTCGGCTGGCAGATCATGATGCCGCCGTTTAACTACGACCTCGGCGATGCAGGGAAAGGACCGAGCGACGGCTGGGCGTTTTGGACGTGCTACAACAGCGAGCGGGCTACGGGAAAGCTCGAGGTAACGGCCTCCCAGAAAGACCGCGACTATATCGCCGCCGTGAATTGGAGAAATGTGGAAGCCGCGGTGAACGCCGGCAAAACGAAGATGGTCGGAGGTGTGAAGGTGCTCGATCCGAAGGACGTCCCCGACCTCGTTTACTTGTTGCCAATTGCCAAGTCACCGCACGGTGTCGATGTCAGTCCGGACGGCAAGTACGTTATCGGTAGCGGCAAATTGCAGAGCATCACGACGGTCTTCAACTTCGAGAAGATCAAGACGACGATCGAGAAGAAAGACTTCACGGGGAACGAGGATGGGATTCCCGTGCTGAACTACGATGCCGTAAAGGATGCGGAAGTCAACGTAGGCCTCGGACCCCTGCACACGCAGTTTGACGATAAAGGATTCGCCTACACGTCGCTCTTCGTGGAAAGTGCCATCGCGAAGTGGAAACTGGAGACGTGGGAAGTCGTGGACAAGATTCAGGTCTCCTACAACATCGGGCATCTGTGTGCGGCTGAAGGAGATACAAAGAATCCTGACGGCAAGTATCTTGTCGCCATGAACAAGCTCTCTCACGGTCGTCACCTGAGCGTTGGGCCCTCGCAGCCCGAGTCCTCCCAACTGATCGACATTGGCGGCGAAAAAATGTCCTTGATCGCGGATGCGTTCACGGAGCCGGAGCCGCACAACGCGCAGATCATCAAGGCGGATAAGCTGAAGCCGATTGAAGTCTATCCGAAGGAGGAGAACAAGCATCCGAAGGCGATCTGGGACGTGAAGGATACGAAGATCGTTCGCAACGGAAAGAACGTCGAAGTGTATATGGTCGCCGTGCGCTCGAGCTTCGATCCGTTCAAGATCGAGGTCAACAAGGGAGACAAGGTCACGATCNNTGACGAAGACCTTCGAGTTCGTGGCGGACAAGGCAGGGGTCTTCCCCTACTATTGCACCAATTTCTGTTCTGCGCTGCACCAGGAAATGCAGGGGTACCTGCTCGTGAAGCCGTAATTGTTCTTCCCTCCCCTGTTCCCCGGCCCGGCATCGGGCGGGGGAGCAGGGGCATGGTGGACAACGACGGAGGTGGATGAAAGGATAGAACCATGCAAAAGTATGTAGAGATGGCGACATCGTTCTTCGAGACACCCATCGATCTGAGAAGTCGCGCGATGATCATCGTAGCGGCACTGCTGCTTGTGCCGACCTATTTCTTCCCACTCTGGAATATGACGCTCTATTCGAACCAGTTTCCGGACGGATTGGTCATTAACATCTACTCCTACAAACTGGAAGGAGGGAGAACGCCGAACCGGGACGATCTCAGGGAGATCAACGCGCTCAATCATTACATCGGCATGCGTCCGCTTGTGCAGGATGACTTCACGGAGTTCAAGTGGATACCGTTCGTCATCGGCGGTGTCATGTTACTGGCCTTTCGCGTCGCGGTCTTGGGGAAGATGGCCAAGCTCGTAGATCTGTTCGTGCTCTTCACGTACTTCGGACTCTTTTCGCTCTGGAGTTTCTATCACAAGCTGTATCTCTACGGCCATGAGCTGGATCCGTCGGCTGCCGTCAAGGTGGCGCCGTTTACTCCCCCGATCTTCGGTCACAGCACAATGGCGAACTTCGAAGTATACAGTTTTCCCGACATCGGCTCATACTTCATGGCCGCAATGCCGCTCTTCCTCGTTGCTGCAATGTGGCTGTCACGAAGGATGTACGTGAGGGAGAGGCCGGCTGAGTTGGAGCACGTGGTGGTGAGAATCCCGGAACCGATTATCACGAGGGAACATGGCTCGTGGGCCGTGTTGTTCGTACCGATCATTGTTGGTGCGGCCGTTCCCGGCGTGTGCACTCTTCATGTGGCCCTTCTCACGACCTCTGCGCTTGGCCTGTTCTTGAGCTATGTCCCGCTCCAGATGTTGCTGCGGGAGCTTGGCGGCGCACGTTTGGATGCAGAGAGGCTCAGGGCATCCCGTTTCTGGGCGGCGATTTACGTGGGAGTTGCGATCGCGTTCTTCATCCCGCTCTTGCTTGAAGGGTATTGGCAACTCGTTCTCATCGCAGGAGGCGCGGCCATATTCTTCCTTACGAATTTCTCTCTCACCCGGTTTTTCGAGAAGTCGATCCTGAGCGATCTCGCCGCGGTCGCCGGATTAACGTTGGGCGCGCCGGGAAGTTACTATGTAGCGACCGGATTGATTGATCTGACCGCAGGAATGCTTTGGATCATGAACTTCCTCTTCTTTGGATCCGGCGTGTTCTACGTCTACATGAAGATTCGAGCGGCAGGCGTGAGAAAACCCGAGTTGACTTGGGCCGACAAGCTCTCCCTCGGCAAGCTGAACCTGATCTACCATTTCGTGGTAGTATCGATCCTGATCGTGATGACGGCACAGCACTCCACGCCGCAACTTGCGCTGGTCGCATTCGTGCCGATGATGATCCACGCGATCTACGGCACGTTGAAGCTTTCAAGTCGTGTACGATTCAGACAGCTCGGGTTTCTTCTGCTTGCTCAATCAGCCCTTTTTGGCTTCTTGCTCAGTATTGTTGCGGAGATGAAGTGACGAAGCGAATCGAAATCGCTTTTCTCATCGGTGCATCTGTTTGTGGCTTGATCCAGGGTACTCTCCGGGCTCAGGAGGACGCACTTCGCCCCGCGCACGCATCCGCGCCGGCAGGTTCGAGAACCGTCCAGTCCGCAATCGACTCTGCCTCACCGGGTGATACGCTCATTGTTTCAGCCGGCCTCTACGAGGGAAACCTCGTCCTCGGCAAGCGTCTCACGCTCCTGGGCAAGGGCAAAGCCGTGATTCGAGGTGATGGAAAAGGGAGTTGCCTGACGATCACGGCAGACTCGTGCGTTGTAAGAGGATTTGTGATAGAACGGAGCGGTCGTATGCTCGTGAACGAAGATGCCGGGATCCTGATCAGGTCCGATTACAATCTTGTCGCGGAGAATGAGCTTGACGATGTGCTCTTTGGCATTTACCTGCTCGAGGCGGACTCCAACGACGTACGCGAGAACAGGATTCGCGGTCGGCGACAGCTTGAGCTCGGAGAACGGGGGAGCGGCATTCACGTCTGGAACTCGCACCGCAACATGTTTGTCGGGAACGTCATCACCGATGCGCGAGACGGGTTTTACATCCAGAACGCCAACCACACCCTCATCGAACGAAACGAAGTGTTCAGTGTTCGGTACGGCCTTCATTACATGTATGCCGACTCCAACGTCTTCCGTCACAACAAGTTCTACAACAACGTAGCCGGCGCGGCACTCATGTATTCCAAAGGGATTGTCTTTCGAAGAAACATCTTTGTCCACAACAGAGGATTCGCCTCCTACGGCATTCTCTTCCAGGATTGCCACGGAATGGTGGCGGATTCGAATATCGTGGCCGATAACGTCGTCGGGATGTTCTTCGAAGCCTCTACCAACAATCTCTTCTTGAACAACATCGTCGCACAGAATGACGTCGCTCTACAGATGTTCCAGAACTCGGTGGGCAACGCGTTCGCCAACAACAACTTCATCGATAACCTCAGCCCGCTTTCGATCGTGGGGAAGCGGACGGCGTCGTCATGGAGCCGCGATGGAAGCGGGAACTACTGGAGCTCGTACGAAGGATACGATCTCGACGGAAACGGGGTCGGTGATGTGCCGATGAAGATCCAGAACGTCTTTAACTATCTTGAGGGGAGTTATCCAAATCTCCGTCTCTATCTCTACAGCCCGGCATCTCAGGCGCTTGCGGTCGCGGCCGGCGCGTTTCCGATCATCAAGATCAATGACGAGGCCGATCCGTTTCCTTTGATGACGCCCGTCGATTTGCGCGATCTAGTAGCGAAGCATCTTGAGATCAAGGAACGAGACGGTCTCGCGAACGGAATGGGCTCGGGCGCCGTTTGGTGGATCGGCTTCCCGATCGCGTCCTTTTTGTTCCTTGGCTTTGTTTATGCACGATTGTCCACGCGTGNNAGCGGCAAAACGACGACGATGAAATCTATTGTGGGACTCAATGTCCCGACGTCCGGACGCGTGCTCATCAACGGAATCGACGTACGACTGGAGCCGAAGAAAGCGAAGCAACATCTCAGCTACCTGCCGCAACGAGTGGTGTTTCCCGAGAACCTCACCGCACGGGAGGTGATGCGCTTCTATGGTCGGATGCGCAAGCTGCCGAACGCACTGGCAGATGAGGCATTGGAAACCGCCCGGTTCAACGGCTTTTCAGATCGGCTCATTGGCGAGTTCTCGGGAGGGATGATTCAGCGTCTTGGTCTCGCCGTCATCTCCCTTCCCGACGCTCCCGTTCTCCTACTCGATGAGCCGACGGCAAATCTC
>DMMN01000348.1 GCA_003453835.1 Bacteroidota bacterium
TCGCCGTCTTCGGCAAGCCGATCTATATCACCGAAATCGGAGCCAGCTCAAACCTCTTTACCCAAAGCCCAAGCGGGGCCATCACCGCAGCGTCCGGGGAGCCGTATTCGTGGCATCGCCACTGGGACGAGGAGCTGCAGGCCGATTGGCTGGAGCAAGTCTACACGATCTACTACAGCAAGCCATTCGTTAAGGCGATCAACTGGTATGATTTCTCGGACTTTCGGCCTTTCATCGCCAACGGAGGATTGGTGCGGGAAGACAGCAGTGCCAAGCAATCATTCCATCGCCTGAAGAGCCTTCTGGCCTCGTGGGGGCAATCACCAACTCGCAAGTGAGAAAACACTATGACATCAAAAGAGCGAATGATGACGGCGTTCCGCCGCGGTAAGCCGGACCACGTGCCCGTCTGTCCGGACATCTCCGTTATGGTCCCTTCGAAGCTTACGGGCCGTCCGTTCTATGAATTGTTTCTTGACGGGCGAGAGCACAACGGATGGACATCCGCCACCTACTCGGAAGCATACGTGGAGGCCGTCAAGCATTTCGGAATGGACGGTTGGTACATCTACGGAGGATTAAAGGAGATTCGATCACCTGACGCGCCGGAGTTCATCGATCAGATCATCGATCAGGGAGACAAGAAGGTTGTGCGCCGGACCTGCAATACTCCAGAAGGCGCGCTGACCGAGGAGGAGGTTTATTACTCGGACGAACCGCCCTGGCGCTCCGAAAAGCCCATCAAGAATCTGAAAGAAGACTTCGAGCGGTTCAAGCTCTGGATGGGTCCCGACAATTGGCGGTGGGAGCAGGAGTACCATGATCGGCATCGCATTGGCGATCACGGCGTATATGTGGCCATGATCCCGGTCTTTCAGGATTGGTGGTTCCACTACCGCCAGGGGGGGTTTGAGCAATGTTTCATGGACTTTGTTAGTGAACCGGAATTCATGGACGAGGTGCACGAATTCTGGATGGAGTGGGCGTTGGCGTACGTGCGCGCGATGATCGTAGCGAAGCCGGATGAAATCATGCTCGGTGGTTCGAGCGCGAGCCTGAGCGTCAGTTCGCCCAAGATATTCCGCAAGTACGAGCTTCCGTTCATCAAAGCGGCGTCGAAGATTTGCCGGAACGCGGGCACTCTCTCCCACCTTCACATCTGTGGCAGGTCGTGGGAGCTCGTGCAGATCGTCGCCGACGAGACCGAGGTAGATGTAATGGAGCCGATGGAAGAACCGCCCGGCGGGAATGTGGACCTCGCGGAAGCAAAACGTCGTGTCGGGAAGAAACTGTGCATAAAAGGAAATATCAATACGTTCGACTTCATGATGAACGCATCGCCAAGCCAGGTTGAGGAGAAGTGCAAGCGCCTGATCGATGTAGCGGGCCCGGACGGAGGTTTCGTCTTATCGACCGGCGATCAGTGCGGTCGGGACACTCCCCAGGCAAATCTGTTCAAGATGGTTGAGGTCGCGAAGACCTACGGCATGTACTGAGATGACTGAACGTCTAACATCATCAACTCCAACACAGACAGAGGGAATCAATGGAAATTCTCAATGAGCTTTCGGCCAATTTGCAGGAAGGGTATGCAGACAAGACGAAGAAACTGACCGAAGAAGCGCTGGCGCAGGGCATTCCGGCTACCGAGATTCTGGAAAAGGGGCTCATTGCCGGTATGAACATCGTGGGAGGAAAGTTCAAGAAGAACGAAATGTATCTCCCCGAGGTCCTCGTTGTGGCCCGTGCGATGAAGTTTTCGATGGATGTGCTCAAGCCTCACCTGGCGGCAGCCCGGGTGAAGTCACGCGGAAAGATATTGCTCGGGACTGTTAAAGGGGATATGCATGATATCGGGAAGAACCTGGTCGGCATTATGCTGCAAGGCGCCGGATTCGATGTCGTGGACGTCGGCACTGATATTTCGATGGAGAAATTCGTTGAGACCGTCGAGCGTGAACAACCGGACGTTCTGGGCCTCTCCGCCCTTCTCACGACGACGATGGTCTACATGAAACGGGTCATCGAGGCGTTGGAGCAACGTCAGCTCCGGGGGAAAGTAAAAGTGATCGTCGGAGGCGCGCCGATCACGCAGCGCTACGCCGACGAGATTAAGGCCGACGGATATGCGCGTGACGCCTCATCTGCAGTCGACCTCGTTCGGTCCCTCTTGAATTCTGGAGCGCAGCAAAACTAAGTGAAACAGACATTTTCATCTCTTGCGCTCGGGCCGTCGGAGCTTGTCTTCGGCAGGGCAAAGCACCCGATCATCCGCAACGGTGTGAGCATCGGCTCCGGCAGCGTGCTGCCGGAGATTAAGTTCACGCTTTCCTCGATCTCCATCGAGGAAGCAACTCGTGAAGAGATTCGAAGCCAGTACTCGGAGATGATCACCGACGTATGCCAACGGGCAGTCGATCTCCATCAGTCACAACTTGTCGTGGAGTTCGAGTTGCTCCCACAGATGACGGTCGAATCTCACTGGGGCGTCATGATCACAGAGTTGCTCAAAGAGGTGATGGAACAGTTCCGCTCCACGGAGGGTCTTCAGTCTCTTTTGCGCGTCACGCCGACAGATACACGTGAATTCAAGAAGCCGCCCCTTCGCCGGGAAGGGAGAGAGCTTGAAGATGTGCTCACATCGTTCAGGACATGCGCGAACGCAGGAGGCGATCTGCTCTCGATCGAGTCGACCGGCGGGAAGGAAGTAACCGACCAAGCGATCATGGAGACCGACGTTCGCGGCATGCTTTTTGGCGTCGGCGTACTTGCAGCGGCAGATATGGAGTTTCTCTGGGAACGCATCTGCGAGATTGCGCATGAGACGGCCACCATCCCGGCCGGCGATACGGCATGCGGGATCGCGAACACCGCCATGGTGCTGGCAGACAAACACTACATCCCAAAAGTGTTTGCAGCCGTCGTGCGAGCGATGACAGCCGTCCGCTCGCTCATCGCGTATGAAGCCGGAGCGATCGGCCCCGGCAAGGATTGCGGCTATGAGAACGCGTACATCAAAGCCATTACGGGATTCCCGATGTCGATGGAGGGAAAATCCGCAGCGTGCGCGCACTTGAGCACCGTCGGAAACATTGCCGGCGCGTATACCGATCTCTGGAGCAATGAATCGGTGCAGAATGTGAAACTGCTTTCCGCGATGGCGCCCGTGGTCTCCATGGAGCAGCTCATTTACGATTGCCGGCTCTTTAACACCTCGCTTCGCGGAGGAAAGGAGATGGATCTGCGCGACTTGCTTGTCGATTCGGATTCTTCCCTCGACCCTCAGGCATTCATCTTCCGGCCGGAAATCGTGCAGATGCTCTCAGCCACGATCATTGCCGGGCGAAGCCACTATGAAAAAACGCTCTCGGTCGCACTCGCAACAGCCGCGTGTCTGGATCAAGGGGTGAAGGATGGAACCTTGCTTCTCTCCCAGCGTGAGCAAAAATGGTTGCACAAGATCGCCGGCGAGCTTGCCGATCTTCCGACGGAGGAAGGGCAATTCATCGAAGAGGAAAAGCGAAAGTGGCTCGGCCACGTTGACCTTGCCCAGTATGGCCTGCCGAGATAACGACTCGGAGAACCGATGAACCGTAGCATGAATCACCCAAAAGAAACGTAAATTTGAAATCAACAAGGCTTGTCGAATCGATGCGTACCATTTCCCTGACACTTGGATGGCTGCTTGCCCTGAGCACGCCTCTTGAAGCTCTGACAATCAAACTCTTAAAGAAAGACGCTGTTGTTTGGTCTCAAGATCAGCTTATTCGTGGGGTCGTCGACACGCTCACCGCTCCGACTGGTATCCTGTACTTGAACGGGTTGGCAACTTCGTTCCAACTGGCGTCAGGAGGAGGATTCTCGGCACCTGTTCGCCTGCGCGAGGGGGTCAACACAATCGTTGGCCGCGTGGATAGCGCAGGACAACCCCGGTTTTCGGATACACTCCGGCTTACGCTCGGTTTCAAACTGCGACCTTCGGTCCTCGCAACCGCCTCGGTCCTGGGCCGCACCGTAACCCTCCGCGCATCGGTGCTTGAAAATCCGGACAGCGCAAGGCTGTCGTTCCGCTGGAGCCAAGATCCCGGAAATCCTGCATTGGTCGCTTTTTCCAATCCCATGGACAGCGTAACCTCCTTCACGACAGCAGCCGGCGCGCCAGCCGGAGAGTACTACTACAATCTTCTCGTCACAACTGCGGATGGAGACAGTGCAAATGCAAGAACGCTGGTAACAATCGATTCAACCGGCATCAAGCCATTCAACCCCAAGACCGATTGCGCCCGTTGGATCGAGGGCTCGATCATCTATGGGATCAGTCCCTTTCAATTTGTCTACCAGGGAAGATTTGCCGACATCACGAATAAGATCCCCGAGATTGCACAACTCGGTGTAAGCGCGATCTGGCTCATGCCCACGTACGAGACGCACGGCGGAGGGCACGGCTACGATGTTGTCGACTATTTCGGCATTCGACGGGTTTTTGGTACTGCCGTCGACCTGCGCACCCTCGTCCAAAGGAAATGAGCGGTTTGGACGAGGGTGCGCAGGTCGACGGCAGTACCAAA
>DMMN01000093.1 GCA_003453835.1 Bacteroidota bacterium
TAGTCTTTGAGCCAACGATGTGAGATCTTCATAGGACGATCAGAACTGTCTCAAGAAACGAACATCATTCTCATAGAACAAGCGGATGTCGTCGATACCGTAGCGTAGCGACGCGATGCGCTCGATCCCCATCCCAAACGCAAAGCCGGTGTACTTCTCGGAGTCGTACCCGACGGACTTGAAGACGTGAGGATGTACCATCCCCGATCCAAGAACCTCCAGCCAACCGACGGATTTGCACATTCTGCACCCCTTCCCTTTGCACAAGAAGCATGAAATGTACATATCGGCGCTCGGTTCTGTAAAGGGGAAGAATGTTGGACGAAACTTGTATTTGACGTCTCTACCATAAAATTGTCGCGCGAAGGCCACCAGGGTCCCCTTCAGATCGCTGAAAGAGACACCCGCGTCGACATACAGTCCCTCGATCTGGTGGAAGCCCACAAGACTTCGAGCGCTGACGGCCTCGTTGCGATAGACGCGGCCGGGCATGATCTCTCGGACGGGGGGCTGCTGTTTCTCCATTGTTCGTATCTGCACGGGAGAAGTATGNNGTCAATGAAGAACGTATCCTGCATATCGCGTGCAGGATGGTCCGGAGGAAAGTTCAGCGCTTCGAAGTTGTAGTAGTCCGTTTCGATCTCGGGGCCTGTTGCAACGGCAAATCCCATGCCGGCAAAAATGCGACGAATTTCGTCGATAGTCTGTGTGATGGGGTGTTTGGTCCCCAGCGGTCTGACACGACCGGGAAGCGTAAGATCGACCGCCGGGACTGGAGGTCGGACGGTCGCTTCAAGCGATTCTTTCTTCGTGTCGAACGCTTGTTGCGATTCGTTCTTGAGCGCGTTGAGGAGCTTGCCGACCACCGGCTTCTCTTCCGGCGGGACTCCCCGTAGTTCTTCGAACAACCGGGCGATGAGACCGCTGCGTGAGAGAAAGGTGATCCGAAGCTGCTCGAGCTCGGCTTCGTTGGTCGCCCGCCCAAGTTCTTCGAGGAATTGCTGTCTGGCCTTGTCTATCTTCTCATTCATATCGAAGCGATGCGAGAGACGGGAGGGGAGAAGAAGGAAGTCTTCTTACCAACTCTCCTCGAGGCCGTCCCCACCGGCCCACCAGAAAGCATGGCGGGCCTCCATTTCGGACGGTCCCGGCAGAGAATGTCGTTGAAAGAAAGACGGCTACGAGGCGGTCGCAAACTTCACAACTTCAGCGAATGCTTGAGGATTGTTGGCAGCGAGATCCGCAAGCACTTTTCGATTGATCGAGAGTTCCTTCTTGTCGAGCCCCGCGATCAACTTCGAGTAGGTGGTACCATTCAACCGAGCTCCGGCGTTGATGCGCGCAATCCATAGTCCACGGAAGAGACGTTTCTTCGCCCTCCGATGCTTGTACGCATGACTGAGCGCTTTATCGACGTGATGCTTGGCGATGGTGTAGACCTTGCTCCGTCCGCCCCAGTATCCCTTTGCTCGTTCAAGAACTTTCTTTCTTCGCCGATGGGATGCAACTTTGTTTTGTGAGCGTGGCATTGATGAATCTCCTTCACGTTATGCTAACAAGAATCGTTTCACTTTGTAGGCCTCCGTCTCTGAAACAAGCGTTGGCTTGCGCAGGTGGCGCTTCCGCTTTGTCGATTTCGAAGTCAGGATGTGACTGCGAAACGCCTTCCGTCGCTTGATCTTCCCCGACGCCGTTACCTTGTATGACTTCAAAGCTCGCCGCCGGCTCTTCATTTTAGGCATGATAACACTCCATTAGGTTTGTTCTGTTGGTTGTTTGACACTCTCGGTCGATTTCTTTTTCGATTTGTCCGCCACGTAGTACGCGATCATCTGCCTCCCCTCCATTTTGGCGGGCGAGTCCAGTTTCGCAATATCGGACATCTTCTCCGTGAACCGGTCCAGCATCGCCCTTCCCTGATCCTGATAGGTGATTTCCCGCCCTTTGAAGACCACCGTCGCTTTCACCTTGTGACCCTCTTCAATGAAGGCACGGGCGTGGCGGACCTTAAAATCGAAATCGTGCGTGTCGGTGTTGGGATGGAAGCGAATCTCCTTGACAAGGGTAACGTGCTGGTGCTTCTTTTGAAGCTTTTCCTTCTTGGCCAGCTCATACTTGTATTTTCCAAAGTCCATGATCTTGCAAACGGGAGGATCGGCAGTCGGAACGATCTCGATCAAGTCCAATCCCTTCTCGACCGCCATGTTGTACGCCTCACGTGTCCCGGTAACTCCTACCTGATGTCCATCCTCGTCAATAAGTCTGACTTTGGCTGCTTTGATCTCTGTGTTGATGCGCGCGCGCGGTTGTTTAATGGTCTTCTCTCCTAAATAGTGAGCGTTTTTTGTTTGATGGCATCGAGCATTGTTTGAAGGAACGCTTCACGGCTCAATCCGCCAAGGTCTCCTTTTTTGTGTTGGCGAACCGACACGGTGCCGTTCGCCCGCTCTTTCTCGCCAACCACAAGCATGTACGGAACCTTCTTCGTCTCCCAATCGCGAATCTTGTATCCGACCTTTTCATTGCGGTCATCCAATTCGCATCGAATCCCCGCGGATTTGAGCTGATGGTAGACCTCTCGTCCATAGTCGAGATGCTGATCCGTAATCGGCAGTACGGCAGCCTGAATCGGAGCCAACCAGAGCGGGAACTCGCCGGCAAAGTGCTCGATGAGGACTCCGATGAAACGTTCGAGCGATCCAAAGGGGGCGCGATGGATCACCACGGGCCGATGCTTCAGCCCATCCGTGCCGACGTACTCCAAGTTGAAACGCTCCGGCATCACGTAATCAACCTGGACGGTACCAAGTTGCCACGTTCGGCCGAGCACGTCGCGAACCATGAAGTCGATCTTTGGTCCGTAAAAGGCCGCCTCTCCGATTGCTACATAGTAGTTCAACTTTGTTTCGTCCGCCGCTTCCTTGATATCCTTTTCGGCTTGAATCCAGAGATTGTCTTCGCCGCCGTACTTTTCCTTGTTCATCGGATCTCTGAAAGAAAGTCGCGTCTTGAAATCGCTGAAGCCGAGCTTCGTGAAGACCAATTGAATGAGGTCGATGACACCGATCAATTCTTCTTTGAGCTGATCCTGGCGCACGAACATATGTGAGTCGTCAACCGTGAACGCGCGAACGCGTACAAGGCCGTTCAGCTCCCCGGACTGCTCGTACCGGTACACCGTTCCAAACTCCGCCAGGCGGATCGGGAGATCGCGGTAACTTCGGGGCTTCACCGCATAGATCTGGAAGTGATGCGGACAGTTCATGGGTTTGAGGAGATACTCCTCCTCTTCCACCTTCACCGGCGCGAACTGGCTGTCTTTGTAGTACGGGTAGTGGCCACTTGTCCGATAAAGGTTCAGATTGCCGATGTGCGGCGTAACAACCGGCAGATAACCACGCTTTTTCTGTTCCTCCCGTAGAAACGTCTCGAGCTGCTCACGGATGACCGTCCCCTTCGGCAACCAGAGAGGCAGTCCGCCTCCAACTTTCGGCGTGAGCAGAAAGAGTTCGAGCTCTTGTCCGAGCTTTCGATGATCACGGCGCTTCGCCTCTTCAAGCCGGAAAAGATGCTGGTCAAGCTCCTGCTTCGTCGGAAACGTGACGCCGTATATCCGTTGAAGCATTTTGTTCTTTTCGCTTCCGCGCCAGTACGCTCCGGCGACACTGAGCAACTTTATTGCCTTGATCTTTCCAGTGGAGGAGAGATGAGGACCGTAGCACAGATCGGTAAAATGTCCGGAGTGATAGAACGTAATTGTCTGGCCTTTCAAATCAGCCAGAAGCTCAATCTTGTACGGATCACCCTTCTGCGTGAAGTAGGTGACTGCGTCATCCCAGCGCTGCTCTTTACGGACGTACGGCATGTCACCCGCGGCAAGCTCGTACATCTTCGCCTCGATCTCTATCTTTTCAAGGTCAGAGGGATTCAGGGGCTCTGTCGCGATGTCGTAGTAGAATCCGTTTTCGATGGGGGGACCGATCCCGAATTTCGTGCCGGGAAAGAGCGCTTCGACCGCTTTGGCCATAAGGTGGGCGGAGCTATGCCAGAATGCGTGCTTTCCGCCGTCATCAATCCACTTAAGTATCTTGAGGGTCGCGTCGAAAACAATCGGTCGATTGAGGTCCCAGACCTCTCCGTTCACTTCGACCGCAAGCGCTTCCTTCGCCAATCCCTTGCTTATGCTTTCGGCGATCTGTTGGCCGGTCGTGCCCTGCTCAAACTGCCGGACGGATCCGTCGGGAAATGTGATCTTGATACTCGGCATAGCCTCTCGGATAAAAAAAATCGGAGAATCACTCCGATTCGCTCAAACTCTCCTCAAAACGAAAAAACAACGCGAAACATGTTGTGGGCTCTATAGGACTCGAACCTATGACCTCTACCATGTCAAGGTAGCGCTCTAGCCAACTGAGCTAAGAGCCCATCTTCCGTGGTTTTCACAAAAAAGGCAGAACAAGTATACTGAAATTCGGCAGGAAAATCAAGAAACTTGTTGAGAGATAATGACTTGCGATTGACCTGACTTCGGAGGGTCAGGATCGTCTCGTTGGCAACGAAGCTCCCTCTGCACAGATGACGCCGCAAATATATGAGAAGAAGGTGTATTGGAAACCGCTTTTCAAGCTCTGAACAAGACCGGTTCCATATCTAGATCACACCCGAACCGCGACATCGATTCTCAGAACTGTGGAGCCCACTTTCGAGCCCTTGATTCAGGATCATCCAGGGATTCTATGGCCCGTCGTCTTTTCGATCCGAGGAGAGTTTCCTGAGGAGTTCGTCGAGGTCCTTTCTCGACTTTCGGACGATGTATCTCGCGTGCATTTGCTCCAGCTTGTGGCGCGAGATTGAATCGAGGTCTTCGTCGTCCTTGTCGCGCTTAGCGAACATTTCGTAAGTGTACCGATCCTCCTTCTCCATCTTCGCGAGATAGTCCCGAAGTTCCTCGATCATCCGGTGTTGCTCAGATTTCGTCATCGTCCCAACGCAAAGTAGAAAATCCCGCTTCGTCATCAGAAACGGGATTGAATGATCTCCTCACGCCTTCGTCTACGAATCCACCTGTCACGATGTGCCGAGGGCGGGACTCGAACCCGCACGCCCTTTGCAGGACACAGGATTTTAAGTCCTGTG
>DMMN01000291.1 GCA_003453835.1 Bacteroidota bacterium
GTTCGAGCAGATGGAGATGCAGTTTTTCGTGAAGCCGGGCACCGACGATGAGTGGTTTGAATACTGGCGCGCGGAGAGATTGCGCTGGTTCCACGAGCACGGTCTTTCGAAAGAGAAGTTGCAGTGGCATCAGCATCCGAAAGACAAGCTTGCCCACNNTTCGACCTCTCCCGCCATGAACAGTTTTCAGGCAAGAGCTCGAAGTATTTCGATGCCGAATCAAAAGAGAAGTTCACGCCTTACGTCATCGAAACATCGGTGGGTGCGAGCCGCTCGTTCATGGCATTCCTCATCGATGCGTATCGGGAGGAGGAAGCCCCAACGGCCGAAGGGACTATGGAAACACGCGTCGTCCTGAAACTTCATCCGAAGCTCGCGCCTACGAAAGTGGCGATCTTTCCGCTCGTCAATCGGGATGGAATGCCTGAAGTGGCGAGGAAGCTCGAGGCGGACTTGCGTCCGCACCTCCGTGTGTTCTACGACGAAAGCGGTGCCGTCGGTCGTCGCTACCGAAGGCAGGATGAGGCCGGAACCCCCTTCTGTGCCANNCAGACACTCGAGGATCAAACGGTCACCATTCGAGATCGTGATTCGATGAGGCAGGAGCGGGTCTCCTTGAGCAATGTTCGCCTCTACGTCGCGGAGAGGTTACTCTAAGTTGCGCCGTCTTCTCCATCCGAACTCGCTGTCCGTTGCCTGCGGCATTCAGTTACCGATTGTCGTCATCTTGATTTCGTGTTCCACGGCGAACAGTCAGTGGATTTCCGACCCGGCCGTCGATGCGCGGCTCCTGCGAGGAATCGACTACATCTACAACATCGAGTTCGAGAAAGCGGACCGGGAATTTGACCAGGTTATTCGTCTTCAGTCCGATCATCCCGCAGGCTACTTCTTTCGCGCGATGACGCAGTGGTGGCGCATCCTCAGCGACTTTGAAAACGAGTCCCACGACAAGAAGTTTTACGAGATGCTCGAGACGGTCATTGAGATGTGTGAGCGGCGCCTCGAGGAAAACGAGAATGACGTTACGGCGCTCTTCTTCAAGGGAGGGGCGGTCGGCTTTCGGGGGCGCCTTCGGGCGAATCGTGGTGCATGGCTGGGGGCCGCGAACGATGGTATGACCGCGCTCCCGGCGGTCCGCAAAGCCCATGAACTCGAGCCGGAGAACTTCGATGTCCTGTTGGGAATCGGAATCTACAACTACTATGCGGAGGTGATCCCCGGTCAGTATCCGATCGTGAAACCCCTGATGCTTTTCTTTCCGTCCGGCGACAGGAAGAAAGGGCTGGAGCAATTGCTGCTTGCCTCACAGAAAGCAAAGTACGCAAAGACGGAGGCGACGTACTTTCTGCTGCAGAGCTACTTTACCTACGAGAAGCAATATCTGAAGGCGCTCGAGATTGCTCGTGAGCTTCACGCGAAGTATCCGCGCAATCCTCTCTTTCATCGCATCTACGGGCGATGCTATGTCAGTCTCGGAAATTGGGGAGAAGCATCGCGCCTGTTTGCGGAAGTAGAAGAACGCTTCCGCGAAAAACAGCCCGGTTATGATGTTTACGACGGACGAGAGGCGTACTATTACCTTGGCAAGTTTCACTTCTTGTCGGGGCGGTTGAACGAGGCGCTGCAGAGTCTCTACAAATGCGACGAGCTCTCACGAAAACTCGATAAAGAAGGAGCCTCTGGATTCATGTCGATGTCAAATCTGACGATCGGTCTCATCTACGACCTGCAGAAGAGGAGGGCGTCCGCCGTGGCCCAGTATCGCAAAGTCCTCGACATGAAGGAGTTCGAGAACACTCATAAAGACGCCCGCCGTTTCATCGAGCATCCGTACACAAGGAACTAATGACTTCACAAATCATCCTCTTCGGGTTCATTGCAGCNNCTGGCGCTCGGCGCGGGTTTTATCCTTGCCCTTGTGTTTCTCAAGCTCATTCCTGCAAGCATCGAGAAGCTCGGGGACTCGGCCTCGCTTTACCTGATCATCGGATTTGGGACCATCCACTTCTTTGAGCACACGGTTGTGGGCCACCTTCACTTCGGCGAGGAAACCCATTCCGATGTCATGGTCTCGAAGCTTGCCGGCATCTCCGCCTTTTCCGGTCTCTTCATCCACGCCTTCTTCGACGGACTCTCGATATCGGTCGGGATGCAGTTCGATTTCCTTATCGGCCTGTTGGTGTTTCTCGCCGTCCTGCTTCACAAGTTCCCCGAGGGACTGACGATCGGCTCCATCATGCTTGCCGCCGGGTACTCGAGGAGGACGGTCCTTGTATCTGCAGCGGGCCTCGGCGTGGCCACGATGCTTGGCGTGCTGACGGTGTTCGTGTTTGAACGCGTGAGCGCAGAAGTGGTGGGGATGGCGTTTGCGTTTTCCGCCGGCGCAGCCGTTTACGTTGGTGCGAGCGATTTGATTCCCGAGATCAACAAGTCGGAGAACCGGCTGCCGCCGCTGATCGTATTCGTCGGCATGCTGTTATTCTATTTCAGCGAGAGAGTGCTTGAGGGAGCGGTGAAGTAGGAGTTTACCAGCCCATACCGACTGAGACCCGGTGCAGACTGCCGATCTTGCCGTAGGAGTTGAACGCGTAGTCGACAATATACTCACCGACAACGATCCCGCCTCCCAGCGAAAACCCGGNNGAGTTTGTGGAAGTTGAGATTCAGGAGGACGGGAAGATGTTCGGGTCGTTTCGTGATTCCCATCTTGAAATCGACCGGCAACGATTCCTTCGTCTCAAGATACGAGTTGACTTGAGTCCCAACATGAAGGATGCTTGCCCCAATCGTGATGTTCTCGGATGATATCCGGTACAACACGCCGGCATCGAAGGCCATCGCCGCGGACTTGATGTCTGCAATGGACGAATAGATGAACTTGGCGCTTACCCCAACCGTGGTTGCCTCGTCCACAGTTCTCCCTGCTCCGATGACGAGGGCAATGTCTCGGGCGCCGAACGTCCCGAGTGTGTTCATAGACTCATCGGTTTCAGTGAATGAGCCGTAGTCAAGGAAACTGATTCCGGCTCCGATAGTCCCGATCGGATCCAGGGGTTGGGCGTAGGCGAGGTGTCCGCCGTTCACATCGAGCAGGTGCTT
>DMMN01000254.1 GCA_003453835.1 Bacteroidota bacterium
GAATTCGTGACGTTCGAGTCAGGCTCGATCACTTTACGCATCCGAAATACGTTTCCTGTTCCGATCGATTTCCCTGATCCAATTGTCCTGAAGAACGCGGCGGTCGATACGTCGGAAGTCGCGCGGTTTTCGTTTGCCGGTAGAACGTTTCAGCCGGGAGAGACGGCGACGGTCAGCACGAGTTTGGTCGGAGTGACCATGCAATCGAGGCTTCGCGTCCAATCGACTCGGGTTCGTGCGCAGGCGTCGACAGGGGCCGTCACGTTCTTACCCAACTCCGGCATCGAGTTTGTGATGTCGTTGTCGAATACCTCGGCGCGCAGCGCGAAGGCACGGATCCCCTCTCAGGCTGTCCTCAGAGTAAGAGACTCGCTCTTCACGGTCGACGATTCCGTTGCGCTTCAATCGGCAACTTTCACCGGCGGCTCGTTTAGCGTTGTCCTCCAGAACAACATCGATGTGCGCGTCAGCGTCTTTCTCAAGTTCACAGAATTTCAAAACAAGACCACCCGCGCTCCCTTCACCATCAATCATACGTTCGACGGAAAAGGATCGGTCAGCGTCCCCGTGAACGCGCGCGATCTGGAGATTCTCACCACCTCCACCGGGATCGGGACGCGGGTGACCTTCTCCGCGGGCATCGAAACAATTGAATCACAGGAGCCGCGTCTTGTCAACAACGGCGACTTCTTCAGGGTGGAGCTCCGTCCGCAGACTCCTTTTGCCATCGAATCCGTGACCGGCAGGATCAAACCGACGCGTCTCGCAATCAATGCCGGCGCCACCGGAGCCGATTTCGGAGAGGCCTCCGAAAAATTCAAAGGGAACTTTACGTTTGATTCCGTCAGGGTCGCACTGAGGTTGGGGATTACCGGCGGCTTCCCGACCGACTACGACCTTCGACTCATTGCTATGAATCGCCGGACGATTCCCGCCAAGATCGATTCACTCGTGATCCCGCCTCCGCAGGGAAGCGCCATCAGGCGGTTCGTCCCGGGCCCGGGAAGTATGACCACCCTTGTCCTCGACAACTCGAGCGGATTAAACCGATTCTTCTCAAAGTTCTTCCCGAACTTCCCGGACACCTTTGTCGTTCGAGGCTCCGTCGTTATGAATCCGCCCGACGTCTTTCCTACGTCGCAGGGAATCAAGTCCATTTACGACACGACGAAGCTTTACTCCTCCATCGATCTCTCGTTCCCGCTGAAACTCGCAATCGCAGGCGGCGAGGTCACGGATACGGTCGACATTGGAAGCGGCGAAAAAGTTCCGAAGGATTTTGTCACGTCCGTGAAGAGCGGGACAATGTATTTCGAATTGACAAACGGTTTGCCCATTCAGCTTTCGCTTCGCGCTGCTCTTATCGGAAAGACCACCTCGGGGAGGCGCGACACGCTCCTTTGGATCCCGACGGACGGCCCACGGGTGATCGCTGCGGCATCCATCGACCAGGGTGGAAGAGTGAGCGGATCCAAGTTGAGTTCGTTTTCTATTCGGCTTATCGGCTCGGAGATCGACAAATTCAATGACGCTGATGTGATGTGGTTCAAGTTGCAGGTGGAGACGTCGGGGGGAGGAGTCACCCCCGTCCAGATTCGGGGATCGGATTTTGTCCGAATCCGCGCCTCCGCAAACATGGTTTACACTGTGAATAAATAGAGAGAGTTCTTCGATGCGAGTTCGTACTCTCATAATTGTTGTACTTCTTCTCCTCACCGCTACGCAGCTCTCTGCCGGAGATCGGTCGAATGTCCGCGCGATGGGGATGGGAAGGACATTGGTCGCCGGCTCCAGAGGCATCGAAGCAATTGGAATCAATCCTGCAAACCTCGCGGCCGCAGGGAACAGCGCATTCTCCCTCGGCCTTGCGCCCGCCGGCCTCCGCGTGAGCACCGAGCTGTTCAGCTATGATATCTATCAAAGCTACTTCACCGGCGAGCCTGGCACCACTGCCGGTGGCAGCCGAAAGCCGAAATATCTTACCGACGCAGACAAGAACGATATCCTGTCGTCACTTCCGGACGGACTCGCCGAGACGCGCTTTGATGTTGAAGCGATGCCTTTGGGTTTCACCATAAGTGCGGGGAGGCTTGGAGGTCTCGGCGCAGCGGTCATCGAGCACGCAGGCGCCCTGCTAGAGCTCCCAAAAGACTACTTCCGCTTTTTCTTGTTCGGACTTGATTCCGCCGGCTCCCGGTATGTTCTCGATGGGACTGCCGCCTCGGCATGGTGGTGGAGGGAGTACAACATTTCCTACGGAATCCGTCTTCGTCGCGATACGGTCGGGATCCGCGAGCTTTCCATCGGTGTGGGCGTAAAGCTCCTGCGCGGCTACGCGATGATGGAGACCGATCACTACACCGGTTCTTTTGGAAACTCAAGGATTGGATCAAACCAGTATCAGCTCAACGCTCAGTTTGATTATCTCACGAGACGGTCCGGCGTGGATTTCCTCGATGAAGAGAAGAATGAGGACTTTGGGCCGTTTCCCGATCCGGCCGGCAAGGGAACCGGATTCGATTTCGGAATCAACGCACAAGTGAGACCCGGATTGTTCGTTGCAGCAAGCGTCACGGACATTGGCAAGATGGAGTGGTCGGAGAACGTCGTGCAGACAGAGGGGCGCTACAAGCTGGTGATCGACGATCCATTCAAGGAGGAGAACACGGACAGTCTGGAGCGAGCCGTCCGCGGCACCAATAGTCCTGGCAAAGCATTCTCGGTCTCCCTCCCGACGACTCTCCGGGTCGGTGTGGCGATCAATTCGAGCGAGTTCACCGGTTTGAAGTTCCTGCCGGGCAGGATGCTCATCGCACTTGACTACAGTCAAGGCCTGAACAAATCCATGGGGAACACAACCGAACCCAGGGTCGCGCTGGGGATGGAGTACCGGCTTATCCCGCTTCTTCCGCTGAGGACCGGGATTGCCTTCGGAGGGGGAGACGTCCCGAGGTGGTCGGCGGGATTCGGCCTCGACTTATACTACCTGAGCTTGGACGTTGGAACGGAGAATTTTGGCGTGCTCTTCTCGCCAAAGAACTTCCAGATGTTTTCCTTCGCTGCCGGTTTGAGACTTCGTTTCTGAGTTGAAGGTTACCTTCAACCGAGTATCGACAATGGAGAAGGTAACCTTCGCAAAGTCTACTTCGTAGCTTCCCGCCATGACCTGCCCTTCTTGCGGTAACTCAAACATTTACCGTTCGCATTCCCGCCACCTTCTCGAAAAGACCTTGAGAGCCGTCCTGCCTGTCCACTACTACCGTTGCCATGACTGCGATTGGCGTGGGATGAAGACCGACCTGAAATGGAGGAAGCTCTCGAAGTACCTCATTTCAGTCCTCTACGTCCTCCTCGTCGCCGGGCTTGTCATTGCGCTCATCGGCACGCTTCTCTTCTTCCTTGTGTTCAGGCCGGGGTGATCAAGTGCCGCATGGAGGATTCGGCTGGAAGTTGAGTAAGTCAAGGAATCATCCTTGCATGCAGGACTTTCACTCCGCCCTAAGTTATGTTTCACATCGGACTTTTTGACTTGAGCATTCCGTTCTTCACCGCCTTCTTTTTCCTTGCCCTCACAGGGGACCGGACCGGCAGCTTTGAATCTCTCGATCCTTCTTCTTATCTTGGTGCGCACTTTGACAACGCGCGCGAGTCGAATTGATGCTATGGTGAAATCCCGCTCGCGTCGGTCTCAAAGTGTCTGACACAAAGGAGCGCGCGTCCACATGACAATGCGACTGAAATCGGCCGACGAAGAGGCTCTGCGTGACCTCGGAGCGACCGCTGTATATCTTTTCGGCTCGCAGGCAGAGGGCCTCGATCATCCCTTAAGCGACCTGGACATCGGCATCGTCCTTGCCGAACCTCAGAAGCTTGGTGGCGACAAGTCGGATCTGTACAACGCGTTCTATAGTCTCTTTGGAGAGATCTTTCCGGACCGATCGCTGGATATAGTATTCCTTCAATCCGTGGGCCTGGAGTTGGCTTTTGATGCCCTGAACCATGGACAAGTATTGTTTGAGTCCTCCCTCGAGGAGCGGTTACGTTATGAAGAGTCCATCGCCCTCCTCTACGCTGGGTAAACCCCTCCTCGATGAATTCGATTCGGCGATCTTGAATAGAGTCTAATGTCGGCGAAGCAGATCACAAAGAGGCAGTCGATCCTCCCTCGCATCGACGGAATTGAACGTGATGTCGAGAAGCTAAGCAAACTAGTGGATTGTCTCGATGATTTCTATGTTTAGAGA
>DMMN01000345.1:0-255 GCA_003453835.1 Bacteroidota bacterium
GGCCGGAGCGGTCAAGAACGCGGTTGATTGGACGATTACTCCATCCGTGAACAACGATTGGACCTCCTCGCCGGTCATTCAGGTTTCACAAGTAGGCTATCATCCCAGGCAAGATAAATTTGCAGTCGTCGAGCTTGACAAATCAACGGAGAGGTATGAGCCGATTCAACTCATCCGAATAGACGAAGACTCCGAAGCTGTCGTGAAGTCCGAGCGTTCGCCCGTCTCGTGGGGTCGATTCTTGCGGTATCAGTA
>DMMN01000345.1:272-10228 GCA_003453835.1 Bacteroidota bacterium
TGGGCTCTGCCACATGGATGATGCTCTGATGGCTCCGGTGAACCATAATCATTTCGACGGTTACTACCAGCATGGTTCCACGCTGACGGGATTCAAATCGGGCGAGCACGTGCCGGGGCTCAACATCGGCGGCTGGCACGATGCGGGAGATTACGATTTGAGGATTGAATCACAGGCCGAAACGGTGTACCGGCTTGCGTNNGGTCAATCAGGAAACAAGAGTGGTACAGCTTCATGTGCCTGACGGCAAGCCTGACATCCTCCAGCAGATTGAACACGGTCTTCTTTCTATTGTCGGAGGATATGAATCACTGGGGAGATTGTATCGGGGGATCATCAGTCCGAGTCTCGAGCAGTATGTCCATCTCGGTGATGCCTCGACAATATCGGACAATCTCATCTATCGGGAAAACGAAAAGGATCCGATTCGGCATCGACCGCTGCCTAAAGATGATGGATGGGTATTCACGGAGGAGCACGCCGAAAGGGAGCTCTTTGTTGCGCAAGTATTGGCCGCATCCACCAGGGTAATGAAGAACTATCATCCCCGGCTGGCCGAAAAGTGTCTCAAGATCTCAGAAGAACTTTACGGACGCATCTCTGCTGCGAAGGCAATAGACAGGATAAATACGGTCGCGGAGCTGTATCTTACAACATCGAAGACAGAGTACCAAAACCTCCTTCTAGAGAATGGAGACTTGATAGCGAAGAACGTTGTGCAGTGTAGCGAAGTAATCGGCAGAGTTGTAGCAAAGCTGGAGGACGAAGAGTTTAGCCGGAGAATCGAAAAGGGAGTTCAGGAGGCATTCAACGACATCGCGGCACATCAAAAGGAAAATCCTTTTGGTGTTCCCTACAAGCCGCACATTTGGGGAGCCGGATGGGGGATTCAATCGTTCGGGGTCAAGCAGTTGTTTCTCCACTTGGGCTTTCCGAAGATCTTCCATTCCACATACGCCTTCAATGCTCTGAACTTCGTGTTGGGATGTCATCCGGGGGAGAATACGGCTTCATTCGCATCCGGAGTAGGAGTCCATTCCTTGACGGTCGCTTACGGCACCAATAGAGATGAATGGTCGTATATTCCCGGCGGAGTCGGAAGCGGCACGGCACTGATTCGGCCGGACCTGCCCGAATTGAAAGTATGGCCCTACTTGTGGCAGCAATCGGAATACGTCATGGGAGGAGGCGCGACGGATTTCATGCTGCTTGCGATGGCGGCGGACTATTTGTTGAACGCCGCGACTCCAAGGCCGAGACACTGATGGCCGGAAGGGTGTAGGGGTTTTCGCGGATCTGAGCGGAAGAGCCTACCACCGGAGCGGGAAAGCCGGTAGCACTAATTCGGCAAGGCGCTCGATTCTCACATCGTCGAGCCTGTTGTGTAGATCCTTCGTGAGAGGCACAACCGAGTGAGGCGACTCGGCTCCACATCCCACAGGAACTTTCGCTGCCGGCATTTGCGTGGAATTTGCAGTCGTGTGGGCCACGTTCTCTATCTGAGGAGCGTGAGCTTTCGTGTTTGGATGAAATCACCCGCCGTGAGGCGATAGAAGTATACTCCCGATGAGACTCCGCCGGCATCCCAAACGACAGAGAATCTGCCCGCCGACTTTTCCCCATCGAAGAACGTTGTCACCTCGCGGCCGAGAACATCAAAGACTTTGAGCGTCGCGTGAGACTTGTATGACATATGGTCTCACGATAGCGTGTGGCTGCTCATTGAGAGTCACCTTCTCTTCAAGGGGCTCCTTCGCGATGAAATTATCAGAAGGTTTCCCAAACAAGCAATCAGCAAGCGGACGATTGCCTAGGCGCGTTTCATCTTGCCCAGACCGGGTACAGGAGCGGACTTGATGTTTCTATCAGCCAATTTTCTTACTTTGGATGAGAAGAATGGGCGCCTGAAAGCTATGAAGAGTGCATTTCGTCAACATTGGGGTGCGATGTTTCTTTCGCTTGTCGCGCTCTCCTTCATCGCGGTGCAGGCCTTCTTTTCGACGCACCGGGAGAAGGCGGTCACCGAACTCTATTTTGCCGACCGGATGACGGAAGCCCATCGTGTGCTCATCGATGAGTACAATCGATTGCATCAGGGGAAAGTCAAGGTGGTCCCCATCGATTTCCCCAATCCCGATTTCACGACGAATGAGCGGAAAGAGATTCTCGCAAGGTCCTTGAGAGGGGAAGGAGAGGGGATCGATTTGTTTGCCGTCGATGTCATCTGGGTTCAACGATTCGAACGATGGTCCGAGCATCTCGACCCTTATTTTTCTCGGAAGGAGCTCGATGGCCTCTCTGCCGAAGGTCTGCAGACATGTTACAAAGATGGGAAGCTCGTCGCCATCCCCTTCAAACTTGCGCAAGGTGTCCTGTTGTATCGAGAAGACCTTCTCCATGCTCTCCCCGGCGGAAAACAGATGGCGGAGGAGGTTCGTCGCGGGATTACGTGGACAGAGTTTGTGAAGTTTGGTCGGAACATTCGCACGCCGAACCCGTACTACATTTTCCCTGCCGCAGAGTACGAGGGCTTGTTGTGTCCGTTCATTGAAATCCTGCTCGGTCGCGAGGGAACGTACTTCGAGACATACGGATTCAAGTTCGACACGGAGCCGGCGCGAAAGGCACTCCGGTTTCTTGTGGACCTTGTGCAGACCTACAAGATTACTCCCGAGGCGGCCACCGCCATGACAGAGGTGTCGAGCTACGAATATTTCATTCGGCGAAACGGGATCTTCCTGAGAGGATGGACGACATACGACAAGGACTTCTCGAACGTCCCGGAGCAGAAGCGATTCGTCCGGATGGCCCCGCTCCCGCACTTCGAAGATGGAAAGCCCGCCTCGACGTTCGGAGGATGGAATCTCATGGTATCGAAGTTCAGCACGAAAAAAGAGGAGGCGATTGCATTCATCAAGTTCCTGTTGGGAAAAGAATCTCAAGAGACCATCTTTACCAAAGGCGGTTACTTCCCCGTTGTTCGGACCTTCTACGAAGAAGAGTCGTACCGGAAGAAGTTTCCCGAGCTTGCCGAGATAAGCCGGCTCCTGGCTCATGGAGTCCATCGACCGTCGCATGACAAGTACACCAAGTACTCGGAGATCCTCGCACACTATGTGTTCCAGGCTATCCGGGGCCGGATCGATGTCGAAGATGCGCTCCGCCAGGCAACGAAAGCAATTGAATCCGAGAAGATTCTCCTCGAGCCCACGCTGTAATCCGTTTCCGCGTCAGTCATGACTCTTACGAATCTCAAGACCAAAATCTCACAATACAGATTCGAGATCAATCACATCCTCGTGTTCTTTGTGGTGTTGATCTCGTTTCAAGTGTTGCTGGCGTTCTTTCAGAGCTCGCTCGTAACGAACTTTCTGAACGATGCACAACGGTGGTTCCAGAAGTACCACGCCGAACGCGTTGCCATCGTCACTTCTGCAAGTCTTGAAAACCTGTTCGAGAATCAGCAACGGATGAGATCGGAAGGAAGGATTGACGAAGCGCAGATGATCTCCTCCGTGAACGTCATCTTCAAACAACTCGTGTTGCAGCGAAGCATCGAAGAGATCTCGTTGATCCTCCTGAAGGACGGCAGGACGTATCTCGTCGGGAACGGTCGGCAGATGAACGACTTCTTCAACGGAACGCTTCGTCCGTACGAGCCTCAGGGGCCGGGAGGCGCGAGCGCCGGGGTCACGTACTTCGCTTCCGTGAAGGAGGAAATGCTGCGGAGCGAGAAGATCCTCAGCACGGTCATCGACCAGAAAACGTTCAATGTCCTCGTCCCTTTTGTGCCGTATGGAGAGCATGTCGGCGTGCTGTACATTCGAATCTCTCCCGATTTTACCCTCTTGACGGATGAGGTCCAGTCGAACTTCGACAGGGTTTCGTTCGCTTTTTCCGCCCTCGTGTTTGTCGGGCTGATTATTATGTACATCGTCTCATCCGGCGCGGTGAAGGAACGGAACGAAGCGCGGGAACGGCTGTTCGTGGAGCACCAGGCGAATCTGGAAAAACAAATTCGGCTCGAAAAAGAGTCGATCTTTACCAAACGCATCTACCACACGCACCACAAAGCCGAGAAGATCATGGGCTTTATCAAGAACGACGTGCGGATGATGAACTCTGAAACTTTGGAGGAGACCAAAAGCCGGGTGATCGCATACTCCAACTTCATCTCGAGGATCATCTACGACATGAAGTGGTACGATCAGGATATCAATACGATCATCAATCCGGTGTTTCATTCGAATATCAACGCTATCATCGAGTTCATCGTCCGGAACGTGTTCTTGAGGATCTCCAGCAGAAACGACATGTTCTCGTTCAAGTTCGATCTCGACCCGCGCATGCCTGCGGTTCCGGTCAACGAGTTCATCATCTGGGAGATTCTGGAGCCCCTCATTCAGAACAGCATCGACCACGGCGACCGGAACGCCTTGACGATCTCGATTTCCACCCGCTATGACCAGGCGGCCAACGTCTCAGCCGTCCGCATCTCTGATAACGGCGTTGGGATTCCCGAGGAGTTGCTCAAACTTGATCCGAAGGGAGTCAAACGCATTTTTGGAGAAAAGGAGACGACGGGATCGAATATCGGCGCTCATCTGGGGTACGGATGTTACATCGCCTATCAGATGGCCGCCGGGAAGTGCGGTTGGGAGCTCGATGCCGACAATCTCCGGGAAGGCGGTTGTTGTTTCACGATCACGATTCACCACAGAGGCACGCCATGAATATCGCGACGCCGATTCAAATCCTCCTTGTCGAGGATGAAGACTTTGATGTTGCGCGGGTGCGGAATACCGTGAAGCTCTTTGCTTCACGCATCCGAATCGCAGATGTCGTTTCGAACGGGAACCCAGCGCTGGATCTCTTGAACAGTAAGCCCGACAAATACGACATCGTGATTCTTGATTTCCAGATCTCCGGCGGATTGCGCGGGGAAGAGCTTATCCAGAGAATCAAAGAGCTCGACCCCCTCGTCCAGATCATCGTCATCACCAAAATGACCATCAACATGACGGATCTGGAGTTCGCCAGTAGCCTGCTGAAGGCTGGTGCATTTTGGTATTGCACGAAATATCCGGGGAACATCGAAGAGTATGTCTATCAACCGACTGACTTCATCCTCAGTATCTTCAACGCATTCGAGAAGAAACGATTGGAAAAACAACGGCTGCGATCGGATAAACGGTTGATGAAGAACATCGAAGCGCTGCTCGACGCAAAAGCGATCCTTGGCGAATCGAAACCGATGCAGCAGCTCAAAGAGGCGATAGAAAAATATGCGCGCAGCGACGCGAATATTCTCGTCATGGGTGCGTCCGGGACGGGCAAAGAGCTTGTGGCTTGGAATATCCATCTGAAGAGCAAACGGAGATTCGAATCGTTCGTGCCGATCAATTGCGGCGGCATACCGCAGGGATTGGTCGAGAGCGAGTTGTTCGGCTACGAGAAGGGCTCTTTTACGGGCGCCAGCGCGCCGAAGCTGGGCTTGTTCGAAGTGGCGAACAACGGAACGGTCTTCCTGGATGAAGTCTCGGAGCTTCCTCCTCAGGCTCAGGTGAAACTCCTGCGGGTCCTCCAGGAAGGCGAGATCGAAAAAATCGGCCGAAAGAGCAGCGTCGCGGTTAATGTCCGGCTGATCGCCGCGACGAACAAGGATCTCTCGAAGGAAGTGAACGAGGGGAGATTCAGAGAAGATCTGTACTACCGGCTCAGCGTCGTTCCTCTGGAACTTGTTCCTCTGAGGCAGCGGGGCGAAGATATCTTGCTCCTCTTCGATCATTTCCTGACCTATTTCAGCGCCGACCTCAACATTCCGGTTCCCGAGGTCGATCCGAAGGCGAGGGAGATCCTCCTCAACTACAAATGGCCCGGCAATGTCCGTGAGCTCAGAAACGTCGTCCAGCGTCTCGTGTTGGATTCCGAAGGGCGGATTTCGGCAAAAGACGTGAGCCATCCGATGATTCTGAGGAGTCCGCTTTACAAAGAGGAGCTCGCGAGCCTGAAGGAATTCGGTAACGGTCAGGTCTTGCCTCTCCGGGAAATGGAGAGGATTTTCCGCACCAACTACTTCCGGTATGTTCGCAGCATCTCAAGTTCCGATTCGAACGCGGCAGAGAAGCTCGGGCTGGCGCCGTCCAACTTCTTCCGAATGTGCAAGGAGCTGGGTCTCAAGCCATGATGAGATGGGAGATAGTGCGGAATGGGCACTCTTGGCCTCAATTCTCGTTCATTCTGTCCCCTGTTGCCTTTCATTCTGAACTGCCGTAGCTTTGTGGCGAAGGTTCCCCCGCCGGTCTCAGCAGGTCAAGCACCAATCGGGCAAGCTCACACATCATCTTCTTTTCTCCTCCAGGGATAGCCCGGGAGATCCTCGGGTCACCTGGCGCGAAGCCATGAACACACCGGAATAGAACATGAAAACAGCGAAGACCAGCATCTCCCCCCGGGCGCTGAAACGATCGACGCAGGAAGACGTTCGCACGGCGCTCACCCCCGCATCCATGCAGCGGGCGATCATGGACAACCTCTATTATGTCCAGGGCCGCGTACCCCTGACCGCCACCAGAAACGATTGGTACATGGCGCTGGCGTACACGGTTCGTGATCGGATTCTACAACGATGGATGCAAACGATCGAATCGTACATGGGGAACAAAGACAAATCGGTGAGCTATCTGTCGGCGGAGTTTCTCATCGGTCCGCAGCTTGGAAGCAACCTGATAAGCCTGGGGATCTACAATGAAGTGCGCCAGGCCGTGACCGCGCTCGGACAAGACCTTGACCAGCTTCTCGAACAGGAAGAGGAACCTGGGCTGGGCAACGGTGGACTGGGACGGCTTGCAGCATGCTTTCTCGAGTCGCTTGCGACGTTAGAAATCCTGGGCGTCGGGTATGGTATCCGGTACGAGTTCGGTATTTTCGATCAGCAGATTCACGATGGGTGGCAGGTGGAGGCGACCGACAAATGGCTGCGGCTCGGCAATCCGTGGGAGGTTCCAAGACCGGAGATTACGTTTGTCGTCAACTTCGGAGGACACACGGAACAGTCAGTGGATGGCGACGGTCGCTATCGGGTGCGATGGATCCCCAATCGTACGGTGAGAGGCGTTGCGTGCGACCTCACGGTCCCCGGCTACAAGGTGAATACGGTGAATCTCCTCCGCCTCTGGAAAGCAGAGGCAACGGAGTCGTTCGACTTCCGGGCGTTTAACATCGGCGACTACTACGGCGCCGTCGAAGATAAAGTGTCGTCCGAGAATATCACGAAGGTGTTGTATCCGAATGACGAGGCAATCCAGGGAAAGCGCCTCCGGCTGGAGCAACAGTACTTCTTTGTCTCCTGCTCGCTGCTGGACATGATCCGCGTTCACCTGCGCCGTGGGAACGAGTTGAAGGACTTCCACAAGAGCTATGCGATCCAGCTCAACGACACACATCCCTCAATCGCGGTCGCCGAGCTGATGCGATTGCTCGTCGATGAGCACGCGATGGACTGGGACGCAGCCTGGCACATAACGCAGAATACCTTCGCGTACACAAACCACACGTTACTCCCCGAGGCTCTCGAAAAATGGCCCTTGCCGCTCTTTGCAAACCTCCTCCCTCGGCATCTTGAAATCATCTTCGAGATCAATAGACGGTTTCTCGATGAGTTGCGCGCGAACGAGCGGATCGACGATCTTCAGATCGCGCGCCTCTCCCTGATCGATGAAACGGGGGAGAAATATGTCCGGATGGCCAACCTTGCAAGCGTTGGGAGCCATGCGATCAACGGCGTCGCAGCGTTGCACACTGAGTTGCTTAAGCGGGACGTCCTCCACGATTTCTATAGGCTGTTTCCGGATAAGTTTCTTAACGTCACCAATGGAGTCACACCCCGGCGCTGGGTTGTGCTCAGCAATCCCCGACTTGCTCAGCTCATTACGAGTCGGATCGGTGATGAGTGGATTCGGGACATGGAGAGTCACTTGCCGAAGCTCGAGCAGTATGCAGGCGAGAAGGAATTCCAGAGCGAATGGCGGCGGATCAAGTTGGNNTCCAGGAACGCACCGGCGTTGTCGTCAATCCGGACACGCTGTTCGACATCCAGGTCAAGCGACTCCACGAATACAAGCGCCAACATCTCAATGTGCTCCACGTTCTCGCGCTCTATAATAGAATCAAGAGCAATCCAGGCATCGATGTCGTTCCCCGGACGGTCATCTTTGCCGGCAAAGCGGCCCCAGGCTACTTCATGGCGAAGTTAATCATCAAGCTGATCAACAGCGTTGCGGATGTCGTGAACAACGACCCCGACGTGGCGGGCCGGTTGAAGGTTGTCTTTCTCCCCGATTTCAACGTGAAGAACGCGCACACAGTCTATCCGGCGGCAGATCTCTCCGAGCAAATCTCGACGGCTGGGAAGGAGGCATCAGGGACGGGCAACATGAAGTTCTCGATGAACGGTGCGCTCACCATCGGAACGCTCGACGGGGCGAACATCGAGATTCGCGAAGCAGTGGGGGAGGAGAATTTCTTCCTGTTCGGGCTCACGACGGACGAGGTGATCAAGCTCAGAACGCAACGGTACGATCCCCTCTCGTACATCGAGTCAAACGAACAGCTTCGTGGGGTGGTTGATCTTCTCAGTCAGGGCTTCCTCTCCAACGGCGATCCCAACCTCTTTAAGCCGTTAGTCGATTCTCTGATGTGGCATGACGAGTACATGCTGATGGCCGATTTCCAATCGTACATCGACTGCCAGGAGAAGGTGGATACGGCCTACCGCGATCAAGACCGATGGACCAGAATGTCGATCCTGAACGTCGCACGCATCGGAGGATTCTCCTCGGATCGATCCATTCGCGATTATGCCGAGAAGATCTGGAATGTGAAGCCGGTGAAGATAAAGATTGACTAACGCAATCCAATTGAACCCATCTCGGAGAAGCTCACGCGCGAGTTCCTCAAAGACAATCCTACCTTGAAACGGACTCTCGAAGTCTTCCGAACCGCTCAGGCACAATATGATGAAGCCCTGAGGAATCTCAACTCAACGAAAATCGACTCATCAAGCTCCATTTCGATTCAGATCGGCGCCGGCAGTCAAAGACCTTCCCTCTCGAAGAGAGGTCATGGGGATGATAGGGCAGGATGTGAAAACTCTCAGATCTTAACTTCTTCAAACACGATCTTCTTCCGATCGCTCCCCGTGAAACGCGCGTAGTACATCTCCACTTCGATTTTCACGCCAAGAAGTCCGAGCAGCGTGCGCGAAACCGCCCTCAGGTCGATCGTCTGTCGCTCCATCATATCGCGCACTCGGTTCAGAAACAAGCTCCCGATAGCGGATCTGATCAGCTCGTAGTGCCTGCAGTCTTCATGGTTGATGAGAATGATCCGTTTGATGGAGTTGAAGCGCCTCAGAAATTGCTCGATCCGCTCCTTCATGAACTTGAATTCCTTCGGAAGCTTCAACGGCTCCGAGAGCGAACCCACTCCTCCTGAGATTACAAGCGGCACATAGCTTCCCTCCGTCATACCCAACTCAATGTTGATGAACTCCCTGAACGCTTTCTGGAAGCGCGGATCGCTGCAGTGAACAATGATCGCCGCCGGTTCCGAGACGATCGCATCATACTCTCTCTGTTGCCGTTCGGTTGTCATAGAATTGTCCGGATATCCTCAAGCTGGTCTTGTAGTAGCTTCTCCGCCTAACTTACTGCCCACGAAACACGCGAATGACGCGAACGCTTAGAACGATCACAGAATGCCGTTATGCGAAAAAAATGATTTGGCGTTCTCCGTGCCTGCCCCGACAATGTTCCAGTCGGGGTGTTCCGTGGGCTGAATGGTTGCATCTCTTCGAACGATTTTTGGCTGAGTGGTTACATTCTCAAGTTGACGGCTTCGCAGCCATCCGTTGAAAAGGACGGCTGAAGAACCTCGTTGAAAAATCTGAGGTGAGG
>DMMN01000183.1 GCA_003453835.1 Bacteroidota bacterium
GCATTGTCGTAGATGTACCATCCATCCATCCCAAAGCGCTTCACCGCGCTGATGTACGCCTCATCGAGAGGGGGATTCTCGTGGAGGTAGATCTCCCAAAACGGCTTACCTGTCAATCGGGCCGGGATCATGTTGGAGATGTCCGGAATGACAGGAACACGATCGGGAACGCCACGTCGCATGGCCGTAAGAATCCGCTCGCGGGAGGTCATCATTCCGTTTTTCGCACCGATGCTGCTCGATCGGCCAAGAGTCATCATCTTCTTTTCTCGGTGTATTCTCGAAGAGCTTCACGCACGGCAGTCAAGTTCTCCGGCGGCGTACCGTAAGGGACAACGCCTGTGCCGAGAATGAATCCCGGATATCTTTGTGATTGGCCGAGGCAATCCAGGGTCCGTCGACGAAGTTCCTCCGGGGTTGCGGTCAGGAAGTCCGATGAATCNNGTGCGCGATGATCTTTTTTGTCGGCCCCAGGACAAAGTCATGGTACATCGCCGGCGACAGAAGATCCGGAGACGCCTGCGAGTCGAAGAGTACGACCCCGCAGCCGACCTCGATAAATGCCTCTCCGAATTTCTCAATGACGACTGCCGAGAAGGCAAGCAGTTCTTTTACCAACCGGGGCTGAGTAATGATCAGCATGAACAGGTGTTCAGATCCAACGAGATTTGCCGCCATCGAAAATGGCCCGGAGACCGCCCCGCGAATAGGAACCTCCTTTTCAAGCACTTTCACAATGTTGCGGGCAACCTCGAGATTGACAGGCATTCGTCCATCCTTGTGAGGGTCAGGAACCTTCAAGGAGGCAACGTCCTCGAGACCCTGGAATATCGCTCCCTCGGGCCCGATTGATGGGATGCTTGTGTCGTCGCCATCGTAGTACTTCACTTTGCACCCGACGGCCTCGGCTTCGACGTTATAGACATCCAAGCCGATGGTGAGCGCGTCGGGCTGTGCTCGCTCATACTCTGCCAGCACAGCCGTCGTGAACAGATTCACGTCTCTGCAGACGACAGACGGGGTCGATCCGACAAACCACGCTTTGTGTTCGTAGATCGCGGGAAGGAACGCGACTCGATCCGAAGGTTGGCATTCAAGAGCGTGGAGAAGGCGGTGACTCATAGAGGTAAACCCGATCTCACAGTTTTAGAATGAAGAGTCCTGTTCGGTGACACGACGTTGTTGCTTCGCGAGTCCGGCTTATCCGATCCTCTGAATGGCTACTTCTTGTTCAAGAGCGGCAATTTCTTGCAGACTGGAGCTTGCTACTTTCCAGGTGCTTGCATTGGCGGCCCCGGCTGCTATCCCAAACGTCAGGCTGCGTTGAAACTTCCATCCCTGGCTGAAGCCGTACAGGATGCCGGCGATCATCGCGTCGCCCGAACCGATGGCGTTAACGGTCGGTATCTTTGGCGGAATGACTCGCCAGTAGTGACCTCGTAGTGCAGCATAGCAAGGAAGTGGTCCGTTGCTGATTATGCAGTATTGGATTCCCTTTCCCAGGAGATGGTTGAGCGCTTCGAGAAATTCCGGCTCCGTTTCGATCCGAACGCCGAATGTTTGCTCGAACTCATGCTTGTTCGGCTTTACGAGTGACGGGCACGCGGTCAGGCCCGCTTCAAACGCGCGACCGTACGAATCGAGGACACCCATAACGCCGGCCTGCTGCGCGATGCCGAGCACTTCGCGAAACAGACCGTCAACTTCATTTCCCGGCGAGCTCCCGCTACAAACAAACCAGGAGCTCTTGCGCGAAAGAACTCTAAGCTTATTCTTCAACTCTTCTGCGCAATTGGCATCCGTCCGAAGCGACGGCTCGAACACCGCCGTACTCGTTCCATCTTGTTCTCGAAACGTAAGCCCTTCACGCGTCAACGCGTTCGTGTCGACGAAATCATGAGTGATTCCCTCCTCGTCCAGGAGTCGCCGGACAATCGCACCCGTCTCGCCGCCGAGAAATCCGGTCGCGAGCGAATCCACTCCAAGCTTCCTCAATTGTCTCGATACGTTGATTCCCTTTCCGCCCGCAACCATTGACATACCATCGGCGCGATGGATCGTTCCCTTCGCGATCTTCTTCACATCGATCGTCTTGTCAAGCATTGGGTTGAGTGTAACTGTAGCAATCAATGTTCCCCTCAGCGCGGGATGATGACTGTATCTTGCCGGTAGCGCCACTTTGAATAGCCGACGCGATCCGGAGAACCATCCAACTGCAGACCGTGGACATTTGGCAAGGCCTCCATCAGGATCTTTCCCTTGTACTGAACCTTCAAGATACTTGTTGCGGCGTAAGCAACCTCGCTCCTGCTAACTGTCGCAAAGAGATACTGCGCGTCCGTTCAAAGTCCCCGAATGCCACCTTGCCCAGTGAATAGTCGTCTCCGCGCGCAAGGATGTGTGCACCCACTCGGGAGAGTGGAAAATGAAGTCGGCACTCGACGCGAGATCATGCTCAATCACTTTCTTCGTCTTCTCATCTACGAGGCCGCTCTCACGAATCTTCAGATGGGTCCGTACGCGCGTTTTCCAGTATTCCTTGGGGTACGCCTGCCGCAGATCCCCGTACGACGCAAGCAACTCAGCCGCGCGCCGAGCATACGATGTTTCTTTCGTTAACTCGTACAAGAGCGCAAGCGAGCTTGCCAGATAGATCGGTTGGCCTGGTGAATTATAGCCCCACAAGACGCTCGGCTGATAGCTTCTTTTCCACTCAGCGATAACTCGGGGATGATCTTGCCAACCTTTCTCTGCTGACTTCTTGATTTCCTCAAGATAGAAAGCCTTCTGGGAGAATAGGAGTTGAGGGAGGATAATGGCGAGAAAAAGTCTTTTCTTCATTTTCAGTTATCGCTCACGTTAGAAGGTTTCCGGTTGACCGTCTGGCTTTCTTCCCTGATCTATCGCTGCACAGAGAGACGCAACATCGCCTATCGTTTCTCCTAACTGTGCCGGGACAATCTCGCACGCGCTCGCCGTTTGCGCCAACGCCTCTTCGTGGAAGACACGCCGGGCTGTCGGCAAGAAGGCATCACCGATTCGCATTCCTAAACCGCCGAGAATGATTCTTTCAGGATTCAAAAGATCAGCAAGCATGGCAAATCCTCTTCCCAGATAGTATGCCGCCTTCTCGAAAACCTCGCGCGCTTCAGACGACCCACCCTTGAATGCTTCATAAAGAGTCGCCGCTGTCGAAGTGGAAGGCCATACATTGGGGTACATTTGATGTGCCAACAAGACAATGCCGGTGCCGCTCCCATAACCCTCAAGCGAACCCGCCTTGTTGTAACTCAATGGACCATCCTCCGCAACTCGGATATGACCGATTTCTCCGGCGGCATCTGTCGTCCCACGGTAGAGTCTTCCATCAAGAATAAGCCCCGCCCCAAAACCGGTCCCCATAGTGATGAAGACTATATTGTTGAAGCCCTTCCCGGCGCCGAAAAAGAACTCTGCCAGCGCGCCCGCGTTTCCGTCATGCTCTATGTACACAGGAAGCGAAAAACGCTTCTCGAGCAACTGCTTCAGGGGGATGTTATCCCACCCCGGTAGGTTCGGAGGGGACTTGATGACACCTTTCAGCACATCGATTGGTCCACCAATAGAAACGCTGATGGCCTCAATGTTATCCTCTGAATTCTCGATCCCATTCTTCGTTGCGTTGACCAGATCCTCAAAGACGGTGTGGAATCCTCTCTGAGGATTGGTTTGAAACTGCTGCTTCCAAGATATTTTTCCTTCGCGGTTGCCCAGCACCGCTGCTATCTTGGTTCCTCCAATGTCCAGACCCAGGATCACGAGCTGATAAACCTCTCGATAATTTGAACCGCTTGCTCGATCTGGCTCAGCTCAACGTATTCAGAGTCTGTATGAGCCTGAGCAATGTTCCCAGGGCCAAAAACGACACATGGAATCCCAATCGCAGCATAGACTCCCGCATCCGTTCCGTACGGGGCAACCTCTATCGAAGAGGCGCCGACACACTCCCGAACACACTGCGACAACTTTTGCACAGCAGGCTCCTCCTCCGATAGTTCCATACCTCCGACAGAAAGATATGGCGGCTCGAATTCCCAATCGGAACAATTACGCAAGATCGTTTTCGTCTCCTGGAGGATCGCGTTCTCCGATTCACCCGGAAGTGTGCGGCGATCGATTTCTATCCAGCAGCGATCAGGAACAATGTTCACTGCCTGCCCACCCTCGATCACTCCCACGCTCATTCGAGGGGAACCGAGGAGTGGGTGTGGAGATCTTTCAGCAAGCTCTCTGGCAAACTGCTCAAGCTTTTGAATTACCTCTGCCATCAAGTAGATAGCATTCTTTCCTCTCTCCGGGTATGCCGAGTGCGCAAGCTCCCCCTTCGTGTAGATGCGCCAGCGAGTAACTCCTTTATGCGCCCGGATGATGCTAAGGCTTGTCGGCTCCCCAATGATGCCGAAATCTGCCTTCAGTCCTTGTCGCGCTGCATATTGTGCACCACCAAAACGATACTCTTCATCCGCCGGAAAGAGCAGAATGAGATTCGCACCAAGCCGTCCGCGCCCAAGCGTGTTGATTGTTGCCTGGATAATGGATGCCACCGAACTTTTTGTATCGCACGCTCCTCTTCCATACAACATTCCGTCTCGAATTGTTGGTGTGAACGGCTCGACAACCATGTTGTCCGCGTGCACCGTGTCGAGATGAGCCTCGAGCAAGATTGTCTTGGATGCTCCAACATCCAGAACGCCGACGACGTTCGGCCTGCCCGGCTCGATATCTTGAAGCTGTACATCAATGGAGTTCTTCTTCAGATAATGCTGAACGTATTCCGCAATTGTTTGTTCGGAGTACTCTTTTCCGGATCGCGATCGTCCCATGGGATTCATGCTGGGAATCGCGACAAGATCGGAAAGAAGGTGGACGACAGGTTCCATTACCATCAAGTTTTCAGACAGTGTTGCCGGCGCTCGCCGGCGGATGGGAGGCTCTCCATCATGCACGTTGCTCCTCCACAATCGCGAGCACGCGGGCCGGCGCACCGTCTCCCCCCCGAATCAGCAGAGGCGCCGAAATCAGTTTGATCATTCCTTCCCTCAGTTGCGCCGTATTGTTCAAGTTTGTGACCAGCGGGATTCCCCTCTTCAGAAGAATATAGTGCACGTCAAGTGTGAATGGAGTATCCGCCGCTAGAAGTCGTATGTCTGATTCGACGAGGAATTCCGCGGCCTCGTTGGAGAGCGGCGGATACGTCTTGTAGTAGTCTTCCTCCCCAAAGTGTTTATCCCACCCGGTCTTGACCACAATGCCGATTCCCTTGGTTCCCAGCTTCGATGCGATTTCTCGGGCGGTGATTTCTTTCCGGGATTCCCGTGGGGTGAAGTCGAGCACCTGCGCATCAACATACCAGAGACCGGGATCGTATTGATCCAGCGTGGGCATTCCCTCCAGGACGTGGCTTGGCGCATCGATATGTGTTCCGGAATGCGTCCCGATGGTCACTTGTGTTACTTCGCAACGGTGTTCCGTGAAACTTGCCGTCTTCACGAGTTCCGTCTTCGGGTGCCACGGAAAATAGACGGGGATTGAGTTTGTGAGGGGATGCGTAAGATCAATCACTCTCATAGATCCGTATCTTCCATCAATGGGGACGCGGTTTTCGGTTTCGCTTCTCCGTCTTTGTCCGGAATCCAGATGATCGCATCAACGGGACAAGCATCGAAACAGAGTCCGCACCCGGTGCAGTTCGCGTTGATAATGACGGCGGTTCTCGAATACTTATGCCCCGGTCGGTTCTCCATCACGATTGCATCAAAGAAACAAATCGGCGGACAACGATCGCAGGCGATGCAATGTTCCTCTACCACTTGAGCGATCGGTGGAAATTCCTTCGCAAAGGAAGGAGGGAAAGGATAGAGGCCACGGTATTTCATCATTTGCCCGGAGATCATCTATTCCTGTTCCCCTGTTTCTTTCCATAGGTTCCGGGACCCTGATTTCGGCTCGCCTGACCACCGGATGATCTCCTCCGGATGAGTCATCGCCTGGAGCGCCTTTCCTCTGATTTCACTTAACGATGTTACGCCTTTTCGTTGCATGTATTCTTCAATCTCCTTGTTGATCCGCGCAATCGACTCCCATCCGTTCACCATAATTACCGAGAGAATCTGCACCGTCGTCGCACCGAGCAACACGTACTTGATAACGTCTTCTCCGCTCATAACTCCCCCCGTCCCACTGATCGGAATCTTACTGACCAGGGCCGCCTCTGCGACATGGCGAAGGGTATAGTACTTGGCCCAGGGGCCTCCGACGCCGGCAAAATTGCCGTGGAGGATCGGTCGCTGCGTTTCTATGTCGACGTCAAATCCCCGCAACCTGTTGCATAGGGTCAGGGCTGAAGCTCCACACTCTTCAGCGACGCGGCATTGATGAAGGAGCTCGGGAGAAGGAGCAAGCTTCACCAACACGGGAAACCGGACCGCACCCATGACAGCCTTGATTGCCGCAACAAAGGTCGTCTCGAAGCCCAGGCTGCCGGGTTTGTGAGGGGATGAGATATCAAGCTCGATGGCATCAGCGCCACTCTGCTCGACCCGTTTCGCCATGTCTGCCCAATCCTCTGCATCATCGGCAAAAATGCTGGCGATAAGGGGAACCTTCGCATGCTCTTTGCTCACTCGAATGAATTTCCAGTAGTCTTCCAACGTGCCGGAATACCCTTGCTCGTACGAATAGAGACTGAACACTTTCGATCGCCCGTCCATCTGCTTGTCCCAGTCAAGCAATTTGTAACGTGGACGCGGCCAGAAACGCATGTGCTCGTACTTGTCGGAACACGCAGTCTTCAGAACGACAGCACCGGCATGTTGTTCTTCCGCAAGTCGAACTTGATTGACGTCATGACTAGCGGGACCCGATGCCACCATCACCGGACTTTGCAGCGTCAGGCCGAGAAAAGATGTCGTAAGTGACATTGCTTAGCTTGTCAATAGGTGTTCGTGAAGATGGAAGGTCGCTGGACGGTGGTGATTCTCCTTCTGACCTCGTGACTGTGTAGAAGGAGTCGTCATTTATTTGGCCGACGAGCGGCCTTGAGCTCGATCCCGTCGCCCCGTTTGAATGTCCCCGGAATCGTAACGGGGAGTTTCCCTCTTACCTCAGTTGCTCCAACGAGTGCCCTCCCAACCGCCTCTTCTGCCTTTCTGTTCCCGGTATAAGGAGTTATTATGACGTCCGTCATCGGAACTTTGGCGAGAATGTATGGGTCGCCGAACGCGATCGTCACCACCGGCTTCCGCATCCTCTGTATGCGGCTTAGAAATTCCTGCACCTGTTTTGAGAATCCCAGACGTCCTTTCCACGAGCCGACGGAAAGATACACACCGACCACGACGATGTCGGATCGGCCAAAACTTTTGGCAATGCGCTGGACGGCCTCGCTCCCCGACTCATTCGAAAGTCTGGAAAGCGTAACGGATCCAACGTGCGACTCAAGAACGCCGGCGAGCCCTTCGCCGATCTCCGTATTCGGCTCATCGGTCACTGTAACGATGTGGACGCGGGAGTTCTTTGAGAGAGGCAGAACTTTATTCCGATTTCGAAGCACCGTGACTGACGCGCTGAAGATCGAATCTGCAATTGCCTCGGACTCGGGCGACGCCACTTCGCTGGAGATGTTCTCGGTCCTCACGAATCTGGTCTTATCCAACCCTACCCAAGCTTTGGCGGCAAGGATTCTTCGGACCGACTCGTTCATACGCTCTGTGCTGATGCGACCAGACTTCACTGCCGAAAGGACGCCGTGATATGCCTCGTCGAAATCGGAGGGAACAAGAATGGCATCCGCACCCGCCTCGATGGCACGCACGGCCGCATCACCCGCGCGGAAGTGATCCGTAATGCCTTGCATGGTCATCCCGTCGGTTATCACAATACCTCCGAATTTAAGCCTTCCCCGGAGCAATGTTGTGATAATCATCGGAGAGAGTGTCGCGGGGCGCTTCACCGAATCGATCTTTGGCAGCGCAATGTGCGCCGTCATCACCGCCTTGACGCCCGCTTCAATGCCGGCCCGGAACGGCACGAACTCGGTCGACTCGAGCCTCTTCAGATCGAACGGCAGTATGGGCAGCTTCATATGTGTGTCTTCTTCCGTGTCGCCATGACCGGGAAAATGCTTGAGCGTTCCGATCATTCGACTATCCTGCAGCCCGCGGACATACGCCTCCACCATCGTTGCCACGAGAGCCGGGTCCTCCCCGAATGATCGCGTGTTGATGATCGGGTTATTCGGGTTGTTGTTGACATCCGCGACAGGAGAATTTGTCCAGTGAATGCCGACTGCGCGCGATTCCCGTGCCGTGATGCGTCCGAATTCATACGCAAAGCGTGGACTGCCCGTTGCTCCGATTGCCATTTGGGATGGAAACGGCGTGCCGCCGCCGTGGACGAAGCGCGGTAACTCCGGCGCCCGGCCCCGAGGCCGGCGATACGGATGAAAGAACCACAGTCCTCCTTCCAGATCACCGTTGAAGAGTAACGGGATTTTGGATTCTCGTTGAAGCGCATTTGTCGTCAACGCGATATCTGCGACCGTCCCACCCGCGATCACGAATCCCCCGACGTGGTAGGTATGAACAAACTCCCGGGCAAGCCGTGCATTCGGGCTCTCTTTATGAGAATAGACGGCAATGAGATCCGCAATGAAGAGCTGGCCCACCTTCTCCTCGATGGAGAGAGATGAGAGGGTCGACTCAACCCAGCCGCTGTTCTGCGCACGCGTGGACATAGTGGCACTCAGTAGGAGAATGATTGAGAGAACCTGTCTTAACGAAACGTAACCGCTCAGCGTTCTGAACAAAGGAAGCTTTTTTTTTGACCATCGATGGCACACAGCCGGAGGCCCAAGAATGACAAACGCGATAGCGTTTGACAAGTTAGAAGTACGGCTTCGCCATGCCCGCCCGAACGCCGCAAGGCGGGCGAGCGTGGTCAAATAACCGAGTAGTTGCGGCTGTACGTTCAATACGTTTCTTCCCGCACTCTGTAGGCTGCAACTTTCTTCTGATCAAGCTTGTACGAGTTTCCGATTCCTTCCGGGATTTGGATAATTCCATCCCGCACCTCCAGCAAGGGCTCGATGAGATCATCGACAAACCATCGTTTGGATGATTCCACATCTGTGGGGAAGTGGAAATTCGGAAGTGTTGAGAGATGGAGGGTCTGCGCGCCGCCGATGCCAAGCTCAGGCATCGTCCCTCCCCAAACCGGTATGCCGGCCTGTGAGCAGAGATCGTGCATCTCCTTAGCATGCTTCAATCCTCCGACTCTCTGAATCTTGATATTCACGATCCTGCAACTTCCGAACTCGATTGCCTTGCGGAGCGTTCGGAGATCTGTCGCACTCTCGTCGAGACAGATCGGCGTGCTCATCATTGCCTGAAGTGTCGCATGTCCCTCCAGGTCCCCCTTCGGCAACGGTTGCTCGATCATCATCATCTCGAAATCATCAAGCGCTTTGAGATGATCAACATCGTTTCGGGAGTAGGCACAATTTGCGTCCGCCATCAGTTTGAGCCGTCCAAATTCCCCCCGCACGGCAAGGAGCGGTTCAACATCCCACCCCGGTTGAATCTTGACCTTCACTCGCTTGTAACCTTCGACGAGGTACCGCTCAATCGCTGCGAGGAGCGCGCCCACAGAGGGATAGATTCCGACGGCAAGACCGGATTCAACGTTGATGCGCTCACCTCCCAGAAGTTTATGGAGAGGAAGCCCCCGCTTCTGCGCTTCGAGATCCCAGAAGGCGGTCTCGACACCTGCCCTTGCGAAGGAATTCCCGGGAACGCCGTCGAAAATGGCATTGACGTGTTCGATGGAATCCGGGCCGCTCAAGCGAATCCGGGGGATGAGTTCTTCCGTTAGACAGTTCCACGTCGACTCCGGCGTATCGTCCGAATAAAATCCTCCTGACATGGGAGAGGCTTCACCGTAGCCGATGAGACCTTCACTGTGTACGCCGATGATGATCGCGTCTTTCTCGCTCACCTCGCCATTGCTGATCTTGAACGGCTCAACAAGCGGAATCCGTACGTGCGTGAGCGTAATGCGGTCGATCTTCATTTGTTGCGAACCGTGTTCCTCAGTTCCCCGATCTTCTCGATTCGACAGCTCACCGTGTCGCCGTCTTTGATGGGGCCTATGCCCTCCGGCGTGCCCGTCGAGATCACGTCGCCCGGCTCGAGGGTGATGAATTTCGAAATGAATTCGATGATCGTCGGGATATCGAAGACGAGGTCGCGCGTGTTCGCCCGTTGTCTGATCTTCCCGTTGACCCGGCACTCGATGTTGACGTGCACCGGAGGTTTCATATCGTCCGTAGTGACGAGCCAGGGACCGAGCGGCGTGAACGTGTCGTAGCTCTTCGACCGAAACCAGGGATGTTGATTGACAAGATCGTTCGTTTGTTGATCGCGCGCGGTGACGTCGTTGACAATCGTGTACCCGGCAACGTAGTTGTACGCGTCCTTCTTCTTTACTTCCGCTGCGCGGCGGCCGATGACAACGGCGAGCTCAACCTCATGATCCATTCTTCCCAAGCCACGCGGGAGCAACACGGTTTCGTTCGGACCCACAACGGAAGATCCGGCTTTTGAAAAGAGGATTGGCTCTTTGGGAACTTTGAAATTGCCCTCCTTTGCGTGCAGCACATAGTTGAGCCCCAGTGCGATGATCTTCGGAGGGCGCAGGATCGGCGCTTTCAGCACGGTCTCTTTGCCGATGACGTACCGGCCTTCGAGCTTGTGCTGTTTGAGGAACTGCAGCACAGCTTTGAACTCGGCCGGATCGAACCGTTCATCTTCCAGCAATTGAAGGATGGTTGTTGTCGGCTCGACGACAACATTGTGTGTAATGGATGTATACGTCGCTTCTGCATCGGTATAGTTGATCCATCGGCCATCATGCTCGACACCAATACAATATCCTTGCGCATCTTCGAATTGTGCAACGTTCATTGGTCTAGCCTCGTTGTTCGTTTCCGGCGTTGATGGTTTCTTTGAAATACACGCCCACCGGATGTTGCTCCGCCAGCACCTGGTCCGGATAGGAGAGCACGCGCGCGCGGCGCTCCGGATCGTTCTTCGTCAGCTCATCAATCCAGTGAACACCATACAGGACGTGATTGACCTCATCGGCGAGCAAAAACTCAACGAGCTGCTGCGAACGCGCGTCCCCCGTCTTGTTGGCCTTCGCGATCCAATCGCGAAGATGCTTGCAGCTTTCGCTCTCGAAGGTCATGTTGGACAGTGCGAGCCGCTCGAGTGGATCGGGCCTGTTCACATCCTGCTCCCACCCGAAGCAACTTGTGGGAAACATGCCGACGTGGCCCCCCAACTCTTCGAGCCTGCGTTGCACAATTTCCGCATGCCGCGCTTCATCCCACGCCTGCCGGGCCATATCCATTTTCATTTGCCACGGGATATCGGGGAAGTCGGACAGGATTCTCCCCATTCGCTCGACCGTAATAAACTCGCTGTTGAGCAAGTCATGGAGCAGGTGCAGCTTGCCTTCCTGCGTGTCGAACGACCAGTTCTTCTCGGTAAATTCACTTGGACTTTTCATGAGATTCCACCGGGAGTCCCGGGCCGGCAGCTTGCTGTAAGAATAGATTTTCTTGAACGAATATGTCCCCGGCGTTTTTCCCTCGCCCCAGACGCCGCCGGATTGTTGAAGCCGACGTGCGAGATCTTCCTGCCATGCATCGGCTTCGTCCTCGCGCTTTGAGGCGGCCGTCAATCTCACAACGATATTCTCCCCCCATTCCACATGATCTTGCTCTTCATCGGCAATGTGACGAAGGATGTAGGCAGTCGGTTCATCGGCCGGCAACTCCAAATGCTCGAGATGATGGCGATAGCTTTCAACAAGGGATGGTTTAATGATCCGATAAAGCCCAACCATCCGGAGCAACTCATCCGAGTTGTTCCAGATCTTCTCCAAGAGACGGACGAAGTCGTCGCTGGGAGTAATCGACTGATGTCGGCCGGATCGCCCCTTAAGCTCCGGTATGCGTCTTCCCAGAAGATCCGCGTGCACGGAATCTTGAAACATCTGCCGGCCGAAGCCGATCTTGATGTCAGGATCAATCATCGTATACGCCCAGCCCCCCATCAACTCCATGCACTCCGTCTCGACATATCGGTACTTGCCGAGCTGATCGAGGTTTTCTCGAACCGAAAATGTGTGTGCCATGCTTTTCCTCCTCCTCTACACGCGAATCCAGCTTTTTGTCTCCACAGACTTGTAGATAGATTCCATCAAGTGGTGTAACTTGAGGGCGTCGCGGAAATCCGGCGACGGTCTCTTGTCGTTGACGACGCAATCGAGAAAGTGATGGAGCGCCGCAACGTGCGAGCGCACCCACCCCATGGTGAACTTGGGTGCAGGCATCGCGGCCGGCGGCGGATACTTCTGCACGGTACTGATCTTTTTGAATCCCTGGGCTCCTTTCGGCTCCCGCGCGTCGAACGCCAGCAGCTCGTTTGGCTGCATCAAGTTGAAGGCAAGCGCTCCATACTGACCGTGGATTTCGAACCGCATCTCGTCTTCGGCGCCCGTGGCAACGCGTGACATCTCCGCCGTTCCGATTGCTCCGTTCTTGAACCTGAGCAGCGTTGTAATGGCGTCCTCAACCTCGACCTTTCCGAGTTTGCCAGGATCTTCCGGCAAGGGGCGCTCCTTGAAGAAGGTCTCCATCGTCGCCGTGACTTCATCCACGTCCCCCACAAGATGATGGATCATGTCGAGGAGATGCGGCCCAAGATCGACCAGCACGCCGCCGCCGATGACGTCTTTCTGCATGCGCCATTCGCGCGGTCGTTTCGGATCGATGTAGCCGGCATGTAAATAGACTCCGCGGAAATGGAAGACACGACCGACGAATCCGGCGTCGACGAGCTCTTTCGCTTTCATGATGGCCGGGATGAACCGATATTCGGCCGTGATTTGATGCTTTAGCCCGGACTCCTCGGCGACTTCGACGATCTCCTTCGCTTCCGTTTCGTTGAACGCAAGCGGCTTTTCGCAGTAGACATGCTTCCCGTTCCGGAGAGCGGCAAGCACCGCCTCCTTGTGCATCTTGTTGGGGGTGCAGATGTTGACCACATCGATATCGTTTCTTGTGACAAGATCGTGAACGTTCGTTGTCGACGATTCGAAACCGGCCTGCTCGACTCCCTTTCTTGCCAGCGTCTCGTTCGTGTCGCAGACGCACTTCAGCTTGACGGTGCACGGATGGCCGTCGTAATACATTGGGATGGAGCGGTAGGCGTACGCATGTATCCGCCCCATCTGGCCGAATCCCACAATGCCGACGCGAATTTCCTTTTGCATGTTATTTCCCCAGAAGGTTCAGACTTTTGGCGACGCTATGCCGCTCGTGCACAATTGCGGCAAGAGCACGCAGAATCTTTGCCGGATTCCTGTGCTGCCACACGTTGCGCCCGAACACGATTCCCTTTGCTCCGCGTTCCATCGCATTCTTTACCATCTGCAGTATTTCTTTGTCGGAATCCATCTTCGGGCCGCCGCGCACAAGAATCGGCACGGTGGCAATTCCGACAAGCTCTTCGAACTGTTTGCCGGACTCGGGATAGTCGGCCTTGATGACATCGGCTCCGATCTCCGAGGCCATCCGAACGATGAGTTTCATGATGTCGAAATCGCGGACGACGTTTGCACCCTTCTGAATTGCCAGCGGCTCGACGATAAAGGGAATTCCATGCTTACGAGCTTCCGAGCCAATTACTGCAAGTGTCCGGAGATTATCCGCCTCTTGCGCATCGGTATCATACCCGGCGAACAGGAACGTTACGACTGCATCTGCCCCGAGCTGGATCGCGTCTTTCACGGAAGCGACGTGCGTATAATAGCCTTCCTTCGGCCCAGGCTTCTTGCGCCAGATGTTTGTGGCGTCGAGACGTATGACAACCCCGGGTTTGTCCTTGCCATGGAATTTCCGGAGATTGGCGCGAGCAATGCCCGGCGTCATCTGGATCGCATCCGGACGACCTTGGAGAAGCGTGTCAATTGCCTCGCCCGGATGCTCAACCCCGGGAAGCGGACCGATGAAGAGTCCATGGTCAATGGCAACGACGATGCCGTTGCCGGTTTCAGGATTCAGGATCCTTGATAGCCTGAGTTGTGAGCCGGTTGATGCGGACATATCGTTCCCCAAGATTCTAAAATGAAACGGTCGGTTGACCCAAGCAGTTCAGAAGACTACTTTGATGCTGACGATACCGTACGGCTTCACTGCCACATTTACGCTGTTTCCGCTGTTCACACGTAATGGTTCGATTTGCTCTTCGTTGAGCATTGTACTCCACGCTCGCTGAATCGGCCGCTCGAATCGAATGAGACTATTGATCTCGCTTCCAGTCGGATTGCAGACTCTCACGATCACTCCTCTTCGATCCTCCGACTCTTTGAGAGCGCTCAACTGGAGATGCGACGGCGTGACCTCAAGAAACGACCTTTCCCACACCGTTTGTTTGTTCTTGCGCGGGACAACAAGTGGCGGAACAATGAAGTGCTCTACCTCTCTGAGAAGCGAGGCCCATGAGTTATCGTTGTTTGGCGCATACGGAAAGAGGGAATACTCGAAGACATGTGTGCCAGGACATTGAGCCTCTGGAGTTTCGTTCCACCATCCTGCTGCCCCGCCGGGTCGAGTGATAAGATCTCTCCCGGAGAGTTTTCCCACGCAACGGAGCAAGGTTAGCGCAAGCACCCCCGGTTCACGGACCTTCAGTTCATACTCCGGCAGACCTTTTACGATCAGTGCAAATCCTTTCGTTCCATCGCCGAGCGCAACGAAACGCTGCATCGGGGCGACCATTGCAGGGTGTTCGTAGGGAAACTGGGCCACGTCATATTCCGGGTGTTTCCGTTCCACGACGGCAAAGGGCGTGTCGGCAAACGACTTGTTCGTCTCGATCCCGGTTGCAAAAACCACCCGCAAACGATGATCTTTAATAGAGTTGTGGACCGTCGTCCTCACATCGACCCTGCGTGAGCCCGAAGTCAGGGAGATCACCGTTGAGATGAGGAGTTTCGCTTTTTTCAATGAACGACTCCCTGCATCCTTCGACGCCGAGGCCGGAACAACCATTCCGTGATCAATTTGCAGGGCGGCTCTCAGGGGGCCGCTTTCCGTAACTTGAATGTCGGGAATTCCCTGGTGTGAATAGTACCACTCGTCGTCTTGAGGGTATGAATAGGTGTACTCGTCCCCGACGTCTCCGGAATCTTCAAAATAGTTCAGATTCTCGTAAACAAGTCCCGAGCTCTTGTCCGTGAGTTGTACCGAACCGTCTACATTGGCGTCGACCCTCAGAAGCTCATTCTCGATGAACTTCGGACCACCTTGCACTCCAGAACTGTAGCGTGGAAATGCGGATGTTTTGAGAATGTTCAGCCCTCTCCAGCCCATCGGCGGAACNNTTCTGCGCCGCCACAAGAACGGCAAATCGATCGACAAGCGTTTGTCGTGGATAGTCGTGTTTTGAATACGTCACTCCGAACGTCTTGTCCCTCCGTAGGATTTGAGACGGAATCTCGCTCCCATGGGAGTCCACGAGCTTGAAGCCGTTCGTCGGCGGCAGTTTGTCCGCAACCTTTACTTCGGGATTCAGGCCCACAACAACGTCCTGCAAGAAGAATTCGACCTCCGCCTCGACAACCTCCGAGCGGGCATGTGGCGAGCAGTTGAAAACAAACAAAGAAAGATCATCTTGATGCGCTTGCTCGTCGTACGGCAGAAGTTGAGCAAGGCATTCCGTTTTCACGTGCCGGCCAATCTGTTCCGCCTTCTTGAATCGAACGACCATCTCGCGGTGCACATCGTCGACGCTTGTGCCGCATATCGCATCGTGGTCCTGATTCTGAAGGATGTATTTCCACGCCTGCTCGATCTGCGGCGACTTGCTGCGCATTCCTTCGAGCGAGGCGAGGACATTGAGCGGCTCGAGCACGCGCTCGAGCAGGACTTCGCAGACCGCATTCATTTGCTTGAGATACATGCGGCTCGAGAACACGCCCCCCAGCACCGCAAAGGCGTGGCGGTAGCCGAAACGTGCCTCACCATTGAGTTGAGGAAGATTCTCTCGACCATCAAGTTCCCGCTTCAGCGAATTGAAGTAGTCGACGAGATTGCCATGCACAATTTCGGCATCGTGATGTTTCCGCAACACCTTGATCGCAGCGGTCACGGTCGTATCCGGCCAGTGATGATCTCCACCATTAAAGAAGAGTCGCTGTGACGTTGTGGCGCGGAGATCCAATTCGTTCTTCAGCCGTTCGAACTTCTGAAGAACTACTTCCTCATCTTCGCTGGCGAAATAGCCCGCACTGTAACCGTCTTTCGGTAGGTGGTGCATCATCACGCGGGAGCCGTCGGGACTGATCCACCAGTACTCGGAGGGCTCCTGACCGGGCTCACCTCCAAAGCCGCGATAGATGACTGCTGTATCTAGGTTGAACCCGCGGAGAAGCTGCGGCATCTGCGCAATATGTCCGAACTGATCCGGGATATAACCTACGGGCATGACGCCGCCAAGCTGTTGACCAAGCTTGAAGCCGAGCAGGAGATTTCGAATATGGGATTCACCGCTCGAAAGGAATTCGTCACTCAAAATGTACCACGGACCGATGAAGAGCCTCCGCTCCTGCACAAGTGTGCGAATCTCATCGACACGGTCGGGACGAATCTCAAGGTAGTCCATGACCGCCGCCATTTGTCCGTCAAGCGTGTACGACTTAAACTCCGGATCCCGCTTGAAAAGCTCCAGCAAATCCTCAATCATATCAACCAGCATTGCACGAAAGCGCTCGAACGGAAAATACCACTCCCGATCCCAATGTGAGTGCGATACGATATGGTAGGTTGGCCTCATGGAGCCGCTGTCTCTTTCACCCGGTCTTTAGGCCGCCTTTGAGACTCACGATCCGGATAATCTCCGGGTGGGCGAGGGGAGGATTTTCCGGCATAGTGCTCAAAGGATCGAATGGCTGTTGAGGCCCCCACGGCGGTTATGCAGTCTGCCGCCACGGAACCCGCAATGCGCGCAGACTCGAAGGGGTTATAACCTCGGAGCGTTGCGCCAAGAAATCCGGCAACAAATGCGTCCCCGGCACCGGTTGCGTCTACAACCTTTCTTACTTTTTGAGGGTGGATGTATTCACCATGGTTGCCGGCTTTGATATATGCGCCTTTCGATCCCAGCTTCACACCCACGACGCCGGACGCACCGGCGTTCACAAGGAATCGGGTAATGCTCTCCGGTGTACTGTATCCGGTCAGTTGTGCTGCTTCCTCAAAGCTTGGCAGGAAGTAATCGACGTACGGCAGAAATGTTTTCAACAAGCCGGGTGAAACGCGAGGATTCCCTCCGGTGTCTAGCAGGATCTTTGCCGACGTTTTCTCTTTGACGCTCCGGAAGAGCTTCGGAAAATCCTTCTCGGTTGCTTGTAGAAGTCCCAGATATCCGAACGCGAGAATCTTCGCTCTTTGCACAATCGAGAGTTGATCCAACACGTCGGCCACACGGAAGCTCGTCATACAACCGCGTGTATGGAGAAAGGACCGCTCTCCGTCCCCGGAAACACAGACCATCGTTGCCGAAGTCTGTTTCTTGGCATCGATGATGACTCCGGTGGTGTCAATGCCGTACGCACGATACTGCTGAACGACAACTTGCCCCAGCGAGTCCTTTCCCACGCGGGTAATCGCGGCCACCCGGAATCCGAGCTTGGCAAGGTCGATCCCGACATTCGATACAATGCCACCGGTCGTGAGCGTTACAGAATCGATGATCTGAAGTCCTCCGCGCTTCGGCAGTCGTCCGAGATCGACCGGCCGGCCGATCACGTCGGCCGTGGCAAGCCCACCGACGACAACATCAAGNNCAGCACACGTTTCTTGTTCTTGTAGGTGATCCTCAGGTTCTCGCTTCCGACTTCGGCGTTCAGGTACGGGCCTTCGAACAATTTCATCTTCGACAAATCGACGACCTTTCCGTTCAGCCTGCGGCTCTCGGGAAAAGAGAACTGCATTCTCTCCCCGCCCAGTCTCGGATAGTCGACCGAAACAGCGCCCGGCTTCATCACCGACCTGGGAACGTGCGACCGCAGTTGCCTGCAGAACGTCTCGAACGATCCGATTTCCTCTTTGGAGCGGACCTCGATCACGTATCCGTTTTGCAGGTGATGACTCCTCAGTCTCCAATTGCCGGTTTCTTTCACCCTCTCAAGTTGCGGTCGACCAATCTCGTTCAGGGTGTTGCCTGGATTCTCGAATTCCTCCTTCCATTCGATCTCCTGCAAAGGAAACCATCCGACGTACGTATCCCCCGCTTTGCAGAAGATCCATCCCGAAGGATCGATAAGACGCTCTTCAAGGTTCCGGGGAAAGAATCCATCAATGTGCTCGGAGGTTGTGCCCGGCTTGATATCATACAGCACGATCAATGTGTTCTTGTGCTGGAAGGTTCGCTCGTACGGCGAAGCCCCGGTCCACTTATCCGGACTATTGTACGTTCCTTTCGATCCCACGACGTCTGCGATAAGCGTCTTTGGCTCTTCGGGGAAGAACATGGCCAACTCGTATCCCGACCAATACGGGTGAAGCCCAAAGATGGCGGTGTACGGATTGCCGTATCTGTACCGAACACTCCAGGTGTGCTGCTGGATCGGTTGGAGGATTCCCCCTTGAAGCGATCCAAGGCCGTACTCATTCGTCACGANNGCTTTCGCTCTTTGTGTACATAGGCCTTCTCTCGATCCACCGCGATATTGTAGATGATCTCCGGCAAGCGGTAGTCGGCGAGGGCTGGAAGAATGATCCAGCCGGAGGTTGTTGGCTCCCCCGTTCCGTAATAGAGGTACGCAAAAGCCGAAGCGCCGGAGAGAAGCGGTTTGTAGACGGCCGGCTGATAGATGCGGCTGAATCCTCCCAGATATTGCCCATGAAGATGCTCTGCAGCAAAATCGGCAAAGAGATAGTCGAGCAACATCGATCCACGCCGCCTCATCTCCTGGTCCTTCGCGAACTGGGCAAGAAGGCTTGCCGAGATGACGTACTCCGGAAAATAGTCGGGAGAATCGAACTCGCCCTGCCCAATTGTTGTTGTGATCCGAATCCATTCGATGAGATACTCTTCTGCCTCCCGGCGATTCTCGTCTGACGACTTGCCGTTGTACCACTCCGAGCCGGGGAGGTCTGGCCATTGTTCTGCAGCCAGAAGGAGGGACGCGTAGTACATCGCCCAATGATTCTCCGTGTCGCCGCGGTAGGGTGCGTACGTCTTCCACGCATTTCGGACGACGGCTTTCGTCTGCGCTGACATCTTGTCCTTGCCATGCAAGTATGTTCCGATAACAGGGAACATCCAGAACATATCTCCACGCGGTTCCCTCAGCAGGGTAACGAGCATGCTATCTGCCTGTGCGATATTTCTGCTCTTCGCATAGCGAACGGCGGCCTGGTAGTACCCTGCTGCTCGTGACGTGTCATAGACGGATAGTACGTACGACGCTCTTCGTTCAAACTCCCGTAAGTACGTGGTGCGATCTGCCGTCTGCGAGAACGCCACGCTTGGCAGGAGCAGGGAGAGAATGATGTGCACTGCGTTTGACTTCATCGTCGCGGTTCCTCGTTCAGAAAGGTTGGATGGTAATCGTCCATACTTGAGAGCCGTCTAATCCTGCGTTGCGCCACGTGTCGCCGGCATTATCCGAGCGGAAGATCCCGCTCCACATGGTGGCCGCATATACCTGATTGCCGTTCGTCGGGTTCACGGCGATTGAATGGACATTCAGGTTTGTGAGTCCGTTGCTTGTTCGCTTCCAGTTCTTTCCGCCGTCAACCGACTTATACACGCCTGTTGCAAACCCTCCTGCGTACATTGTGTCCGGTTTACCCGGATCAAATGCGATTGTGTAGAATGTCTGATGGTCAAGTCCAGCCTCGATCTTTTCCCAGCTCGTTCCCCCGTTGCGGGTAATGAAGATGCCGTGGTTCTCGGTGCCGGCGAAAAGGATTTCTGATAGTTGAGGATGTTGTGTCAGGATGCGCACCCCGCCCACGTTGAGGCCGGTCCGCTTCCAATCGCGCCCGCCAGCATCGCTGCGGTAAACGCCGTCCTCGGTTGAACAAAACACGATATCAGAATTGGAGTGATCGATCACGATTGAAGATACGAATCTCGCCGAAAGGCCGCCGTTCATCTCCCTCCAGTGTTCTCCGCCATCGGTGGTTTTAAACATGCCGTATGCCGTGCAGAGGTAGACATTGTTTGGATTCTTTGGATCGATGGCAACACCAAGGACTTCCGTGATGTTCCAGCCGGTCGAGATCTTCCAGCTTGCTCCACCGTCCGTTGTGCGGTGGGCACCATTTCCTGAGGCGATGTAAATGAGTTGACCTCTCGACGGGGCGTGAACGGCAAGTCCAAACGCCCGGATGTTATTCCGGCCCGAGTGACGCCATAGCGTATCGTCCGGGGGATTCTGAAAGAAGAGACCCGTGCTTGGATTTGGAGCGCCGACAACGAAGAGTCTCGTCGAGAGAACGGAGGCATAGACGGTGGATTGCCGGGCAAACGAAACCGTCGCAGGGAATACGGAAGCAACGACCAGGGCTGATGCAAGAAGGTGGTTTCTCATGAAGTACCGATTGGTCAGTTTGGGTATAGCTCGATCTGTTTTACATGCGCGAACGGCAGGCCGGCTTGACGCCACGTGGCACCACGGTCAAGTGATTCGAACATGCCTTTTCCATTCGTTCCGACAATGATATGGTCTGGATTGTTCGGATGAACAAACAAAGAATAGATCGCATCAATGCCCGTGGCAAGCCAGAGGTTTGTCCAGCTTCTTCCGCGATCCTCGCTCTTCCAAACGCCGGTCTGATAGCCCGCCGCGTAGATCTGCTTCCCGTCCTGTGAGGAACGGAGAGCATAGACGGGTGACGAGGGGAGTCCCTGCGCCGCCCTCCATCGCTTCCCTCTATCCAAAGAGATTCGAATCCCGTGATCCTCGGTGCCAACCAGAAGAATATCATGATCAACCGGATGTTGAAGAAAGCATTTGACTCCCTGCACACCAACATTTAGTGCGCTCCACTTCTCGCCTCCGTTAACCGACCGATACAGTGTTTCCTCGTCAATCGCATAGATCGATTCCGGAACATCGAGATCAATCTTCACCTGGCGAATGTACCAACTCTTGAAGCCCCTCATTTTGTTCCCCCAATGTTCACCACCATCTGTTGATTTGAAGACGCCAAAAGGGGTTGAAATGTAGAGGATCGAAGAACTCGTTGGGTGAAGCGCCACGGAGAGGATCTCGTTGGTCTGCCACCCCGTAAGGACTTTCCATGATTTGCCCCGGTCAGCGGATCGATGCAGCCCGTTTCCGCCGGCAAGATACAGAAGGGAAGCGCCGCCATACTTCGCGAACGCAACACCGGGCGTGATGGTATTGGGGCGTAGATTGATCCATAGTGTATCCCCCTCGCGTTTGCGAAAGAGACCAATGTCCCCCAATGTTCCGACTGCAGTTGACCCTCTGTTAAAATAGACGGCCGCAAAGTATGCAGAGGAGTCTTGTTGATTCCCTTCCGGCAATGCGCTCCCGGACAGCCAAAACATAAGAAGCGGTGTGAGGATGGTGTGAAGGCTCGAGTTCATTCCGTTATCGAAACCTCGTTGAAATCGAGCACCCGTTTGGAGCCTTTGTACAGCATGGTAATAATGCCGCTCTTGTACTCGCTCTGCAGATACGGCCCATCAAAGAATCTGTAGCGAGCAAAGTCAACGTGCTTTCCGTTGAGGACTCTCTCTCCGCCGAACGTGAATTTCATTCGATCTCCCATTCGCGTGGTGTATTGAACCGTCAGGTTCTCCTCGAAATTCTTGAACAACGGTATTGACGCCGAAACCTTTTTTCGGAACCTGTCAAATGATACGTCCGCCGTCGAAGATCCGATTTCGACAACCGCACCGTTTTTCAGTTCGTGGCTTCGCCAACGCCAGTTGATCTCTTCCTCAATCCATTCATACGGTTTGAGAGGGAAGAATGCCATGTACGTGTCTCCGGCCTTACAGAAGATCCATCCCGACTTGTCGACGACCCGTTGCTCGAGGTTCTTCGGGAAGAATCCGTCGATGTGAGGATGAATCGCTCCCTGCTCGATGTTATAGAGAACGATCAGGGCGTTCTTGTGCTGAAAGGTTTGCTCGTAGGGGGAGCTTGAGTTCCATTTGTTCGGGTTGGTGTAGACCTTGTGATACCGATCGACCTCATCCGAAAGGAACTTCTGTTCTTCGGGGAAGAACATCGCAAGCTCCTTGCCCGAGAAAAATGGATGTAATGTAAAGAGAGTGTTGTAGGGCTTTCCGGACGCGTACGTTACATCCCACGTGTGCTGCTGGATCGGCTGGAGGATTCCCCCTTGCAGCGATCCAAGTGCGTAGTGGCGGGTCATGTAGGTGTATTTGAACACCGGTGGATTCTTCTCCGCACCGAAGCGAATGATGTTCCTCACCCGTTTTGTTTTGGTCTGAACGTATGGCTTGGTGCGGTCCGTGGCGATGCGGTAGATGATGTCGGGAAGTCGATAGGAGCTGACTGCTCCGAAGAGAGGCTCCCACGCTCCGCGATGCCGCGGACGAAAGCGTGCCTCAGACCATGGCGCGAATTCCGGTTCACCAAAATACAGCCATGCCCAGAAGGTGCTGGGCGCCGCCAGCGGATTGACGATATCTTCCGGATAGTCCCGGCTATGACCGCCCGCGTAGTTGCCTTTCAGATGCTCAACGGCAAAGTCGGCAAACAAGAGGTCGAGCATCATCTGAGCTTTTCGTTTCATTTGGGGGTCCTGGGCAAAGTCATACAGAACCAACATCGGAGTAATGAACACGGAGATGTAGGTGGGCGAATCGAATTCCCCCTGACCAATCCGGGCTGACATTCTGATCCAATGGTTGAGCCATTCAGTCGATTCCTGGAAATTCTCAGAAGAGCTTTTTCCGTTGAACCACTCCGTTCCATCCTGATGCGGCCACGTCTGCGCCGCCAGATACAGGCCGGTATAGTATGTTACCCAGTGGTTCTCCGTGTCGCCGCGATACATCGTCCGGTTCCGATATGCGCTTCGTACCTTTTTCCGGAGCGAATCGGGAAGCACGACGCGTGTATGAAGGTAGCATCCGATCAGCGAATAGGAATAGAACATGCCCCCGATCGCCTCGTCGGATGTGAGAGAGTCGAGCATCGTCAGAGCGTACTCCCGATCTCTTCCGGCCAGGAGCTTTGCCGTAACGGTCTGGAAACCGCGCTCACGTTCCACACTTGCAACTTCAAGAAGCTGCAGGCGGCGCTGCTCAAACGGTGATTGACCGTTGCTCGAAACGGCGAAGCTGAGACACATCGTGCAAATGAAAACGATCTTCTTCATCGCACCGAGAGCCCCCACACTTGTGCTTCTTCCTGGCTGTTGAATTCCCAGCTTTCTCCTCCATTCGTGCTCCGATAGAGCCCGCCATTGAGCGTTCCCGCAAACACCGTTTGAGAGTTCGAAGGAAGTGTGACGAGCGAATGCACGTCGAGATTCTTCAGTCCAACGCCCTTTTGCTCCCAGTTCTTCCCCCCATCAAGAGACCGATAGACTCCTCCCCCGTGAGTGCCGAGGAATATGGTGCGTGAGTTTTGTCCGTCAACAGCAATTGCGTAGACCGTTCGATGCTGAAGACCTTCGTTCGATCGATTCCAGGTATTCCCGCCGTCGCCCGACAGACAGAATCCATCATCTTCCGTCCCGACATAGAGTTTGTTGAAGTCCTTTGGATCCTGAACGATCGTTCGAATTCCTTTTCCCTCAAGTCCGGCGAGCAACCAGTGGTCGCCCCCATCACGACTCCGAAAGACTCCTTCTTCCGTTGCCGCGAAGAGCTGCAAGTTCTTGGACCGATCTACCAGCACATCCGACGTGAATGGATTTTGGAATCCGACGTTCTTCTCATACCATATCTTTCCATGGTCAATTGTTTTGAAGATGCCGTAGGCGGTAACGGCATAGATGATTGCCGGGTTTGACGGATCGACTTTCACCTTGAGCACTTCGGTTATTTCCCACCCTGTGGCAATCCGCCAACGCCCTCCGTTGTCTGTGGATTGAAGCACCCCGTTGCCGCACGCAGACCATATCGTCCCGTCGGGTCCGACCTCGGAGTAGAAGGTCCGGATGTATCCACGCCATCCCCTGTGCTGCCAGCTTGTGCCGGCGTCGGTGCTGACGAAGAGTCCAACCGTCGGGTTATCCCGTGCGCCCAGCCGGTGTTTGCGAGAGTTCAGCACCGTCATGTAGAGAGTCTCTTGCTGTCCGAAAAGGATTCCGCTTGCAAGAACGATCAGCAAGATGACAAGAAGTCTAGAGGCCAACGCCGATTCCCTCCTTCAACGCTCTTGCCGATACGGTTCCGAAGGACTTCCCGTTGACCCTGATGTTGTATGCCGGTCTGGAGAGCTTGTCGAATCTCACGTTGATTGTTCGCGGACTCGAGAAATTGTCCAGGATTTCGACATCGATTGATGATCCCTTTACTGCAACGCGTGGAATTCTACAGCCGTCGATCCCAACTCCCCATTGTTCCTTCACGTTCACGTAGGCATCGCCGTATCGCTGGGTGATGAGATGAATGGAAACGACTGAGCTGCCCGTTCCCCAATGGATTCCCGTTACACCGGCGAGCTGATCGTGGCCCGAGTGGGCATAGTTCTCCGCCGTCCGCGGAGATGTCGGTGATTCAAATAAGGAGAACATCGCCCGCAGAGCGGCAATTCCGCGTTCGAAGTACTCGCGCCTCCCCGTCATCTCATAATAGTTCATCAGGGTCACGGCAAAGTACCCTTGTCGCGAGTCACTCCACTCGGCGTCCGTATTCTGGACTCCGAAGCCTCCGAACAATTCGCACGAGAGCCAGGATGGACTCCAAACCTGTTGAAAGAGGCAGAGATAGTCCATGATCTCTATCCCTTTCTCTTTGTAGATCGGATTCTTCGTCATCTTGTAGAGCTCGTAACATGCTTCGGCTGCTTGATGCATCGAGAGCGTGTTTTGAGGATGCTGTTGGGTAAATGAATCGAAAAAACCGAGCGGCTTGCGCGAACAGGAAAAGAACGTTTCAAAATCGAACCACTTCCGATAGGGGACGATGTTCCGGAAGATATACTTCATTGACAGTTCTGCCGCCTCAAGGTATTTTGACTCGGACGTGTGTTTGGAAAGCTCGGCCAAGAACAAGGCGGCTCCTGCCGTTTCTCCATTCTCGTCCCTCAACGCTTCGGCAGGTTCGAGTGTCTCCGGGTGATACCACGATGGGATGACGCCATTTTTGCTTTGGTGCTTCAGCAGNNAGAATATCTTCCCGGCGATTCGGCGCAAGCTCCATCCATTGCAGCAGCCAGTAATTTGTCCAGGCATTGTGAAACATCGGTAGAAACTCGCCGTTGGAGATGCCTCCCCAGGCGTGGTCGGCAACCCAATGACCGCCGGCGCTATCGACATAGAAAATGGATGGGGCTATTCCTTCGGTCTGTGGAGCAAGGAGCGCAAGGTTGAGCACTTGCGTTGCCTGATCCTTCAGCTTTTCGTCACCAACATCTTTGCCGTGGAGAAACATCCCATAAGCGGTGCGGAGCGAATTGAACCACACATTGAACCAGGCATCGTTGTCTGCCGACTTGTGCAGTTTGTTGCTCCATGCAAGTCGCGCCTGCCGAAGGAGGGTGACCGGCTTGTCCTGATAGACAACGTCGAGAGCAATCTGAGGCAAAAATTCGTACCAGGCTTTCTTCACGTACACCGCAAACGGTTCAGCTTGTGGCCCGTTTGCGCGCTGCATGTTCCCGGCTCCTGTTGCGTTCCAATGATATCTCACAATTTCTTGAAAGCCTTGCTGTGGCGGCGCGTCTGCACGAATGAAAAGAAGAAATCCAAAAGAAACCGTAGTATCCAGTACGGCCGGGGCGAGGGTGTCGGTCGAAGCATAATAGACGTGCGTGTTCCTGAGCCGATACGATTCTGGCGCCCAGTTTTGAAGGCCAAAGGAGAAGAACGGCTTTTCCGTACTCTCGATTTGCAGATCTGCGGTTGCTCGTAGCGCTCTTGTCTTAACATCGATAGTCCGGACGTCCGGCACAAGCGCCGCAAAGGATCGATCCTTTTGCAGGATCAACGCCGGAGAACGAAATGTGTGATCGGCAATGACGTGGTCCGGCTCCGGGCGCAGTTGCGGAGAGAAGATAAAATCCAGCGGTTTGTAGTCCGCATACGGTCTTCCGACGGGAGCAAACGAATAGGTTGAAAGAAGATGCTGCAACTTGGTTCTTACTTCGATTCTGTATGAAATCTGAATTCGCGCAAACGGCTCACCCTGTCGCAACGTAATGACCTTGCACAGCACGTGCCGGCCGGTGACAGCATCGAGATGTGCCACCTGTTCCTCCTTTGCGTGCATCGAGACGGAGGCGTCTTGAAACGAAATGGCGGCGAGCTTCCCATCGCGTTTCAACGAAGGCTCGGACCGGAGAGCACTCCCGCTCTCCAGGATTTGCCTCCATCCATTTCCGTGCTTCGCAAAGTACGTTTCGCGGAGCGCTCCGTTCTGTCGGACGAGCATAAGCTTGACGCGGTCGTTTCGGATCTCCATGAAATTTTCCTGCCGCGATGCATTCAGCGCAAATCCTGCAGGAGGGCTCACCGATACCAGCAATCCGAAGGCAAGAGACGCTGTCCGCATCGCTCGCTACACCCTAACTCGTTTGATGATCTTCTGCATGTTGAGCCCGAACATCTTTTTCTTCTCTTCGAATGTGCAATGAGAGTATGCCATCCACCCGAATTGCGGGATCGGATCTCGCATCGGCTGATCTGTACCGAACAGCACGCGATCCGCCCCGACATGTTTGACCATAAACTCGATCACGCGATAGGTCACAGACGTAAGGGTAATCTCGAGAGAGACATTCGGGTTCTTCTCTGCAACCTCGATGGCGAGTCTCGCATCATGGAATGACGCGCCCGAATGGGCGAGAAGGAAGGAGATACCCGGATATCTGGCGGCGATGTCGTTGACCTCCGCCACCACGTTGGGGGATGGATGGATCAATGCATACCCGTGGATGCGGTTCCCGTATTCAAACCACGGCGCCCAGGCCTTATCGTTGTACGGGATGAATGTGCGGGGGTGGTACGGCTTGAGTCCTTGCATCTTGTACTTGCCGTACCACGTTCGAAACTCCTTTTTCCAATCCTTGACGTACTGAGGTTGCAGCGCGGCGTAGCCATGATAGAATTTCGGAAAACGTCGCATCGCATCCACCACAATCTTGTTCCCCTCTTCGTAGTCCGTCCAGACGGCGAGGAATCCGCTGATACACATCTTGTCGATGCCCATTAATCGCGCCCGTTCGTGCATGCTCGTCGCGTCGCCGTGCGGCATATGGATGAAACCGATCCCTTCCGCTCCGTCGTGCGTGATGTGTGCGTGTGAGTCGATCACAAGTACATTCTTCAGCGGTTCTCCTTCCTTCGCCAAGGCGAGGATAGGATCGGCCGCTTTCTTCGGCTTGTAGGATGGTGGAAGTTTATCGAGCTTCGTGAGCCGCGCGAGGTTTCCTGAAGCGATCTTCTGCTTCTCCTCGCCGTTGAGTGTGCAATAGTCTACGAACGCTTTAGCCGCACCCGGAGATTTCTCAAGTGCCCCCGTGCCGAAGAGAATGCGCTCCGCACCGTACCACTCCGCAAAAATCTCCATCGCCCGGTTTCCTTGATGGTTCGAAAGCTCCAGGTGAAGGTTCTTGTGCTTCATCATCAAGGGATTGGTGAAGCGCGTCGACTCCCATCGTGAGGCTTGCAGCAGGACTTTAAGATTGGGAAAGCGCGTGAGGATCGCATCGAGGTCTGTCAGAAGAACCTGATTGCTCGGCTCGAGGAGATCGGGACCGTAGCAATGCCCCCCTTCGACCATGAGAAGAATCTCGTTCCGCTCAAACTCCCGAAGCAGGTCGCCGCAGAGATCGACCGAAAACGGATAGCGGTGTGCACGGGGATACATCTTCGCCACGCGAATGCCGTTATCCAACATCTCTTTGACGGCATCCCTCGGTTGCGGAAACTCGCGCGTGTGATGCGGCATGACCGTCCAGACACCGAACAGGCGAGAGCTTCGCTTAAGCTCATGCAACAGCATCTTGTTGCCGTAAATCGGATCGTACTCTTTTGCCATCGCATGAGCGACGAAGGCCCCATGAATCCCGCACCACTCCATTTCCTCGAGCAGTATGCCGGTCTCGAAGTACGCTTCGATGTCTTTCGGTCCCCGTTTGCCGACCGTGGCGTAGGAATCCAGATACATGCGGTTGTTCATGGAGTGTTCCATCCGAATGACCGTTACCAATAGAACGGCTCTATGCTGCCACGCTCCTTCGGCTCGGCGTCGAGAGCCCGCGTGAGAGCCCGTTTAGCTTTGTCGAGTGACTCGTCGATATCTGATTCTTTGTGCGAGAAACTGATGAACCAGCGAAGGACGACGAACACGCCTTCTCGAAACAACTCGCGGAACCAGAGGTATTCGAGACGTGCGTCATAGTCCTTATCGGGAGTATTGAATTTCAGGAACGACGCCGGCGGTAGACCGGCTGCGTACCCTTCGATGCCAAGCTCCCTTGCCATGGTGTTGAATCCATCCATCAGTCGGCGACCCATCGCGTAGAGGTGCCGGTGCACGTCCTCCCGCTGCATAACTCCGAGGGTGGCAATCGCCGCCGCCATCGAGAGCGTCTCCCCCGCGTACGTTGTGGTCATCTTGAACCGGTCGAGGCTTTGCATGTACTGCCGCTTGCCGAGATACGCTGAGATGGGGTATCCGTTTGCCATGGCCTTGGCGTAGCTTGCCAGGTCTGCGTCAACACCGAAGAACTGCTGCGCCCCTCCGAGAGCGAGACGAAAGCCGGTCCAGACTTCATCCAGAACGAGGAGAATGCCGTACTCGTTCGTCAGGTTTCGAAGATGTTTGATGTACGTCCCGCTGATGTCTTCGTTCATGTCGTACGGAATGGAAATGACGCAGGCGATCCGCTCGTTGTACTGCCGGATAAGCTGTTCAGCTACCTCGCAATTCCCCCACGGAATGATTTTGACGTACTCCTTCATGAACTCCGGCACGCCGTTATTTGGGCTGTCCTCCGTTGCAAACCAGTCGGGGTAGCCATGATAGCCGCTCATCAGAATCATGTCCCGCTTGGTGTATGCCCGTGCGATGCGGATATTGCAGAGGTTCGCGTCCTCTCCTGTTTTCATGAAGCGAACCATATCGGCATTGGGCACAGTTTCGTGCAGGAGCCGGGCAAGCTCTAATTCCATTGGGCTTGCCATGCTAAAGAGCACACCCTTCTTCATTTGCTCGCGGACGGCATTGTCGACTTCATCGTAGCAGTACCCCAGCGTGACCGGCCCCAGAGCGAGCCGGTAGTCGATGTATTCCTTCCCTTCCATATCCCAGATGCGGCAGCCTTTTCCTCGCTCGATGAACTTCGGCATTGTCTCATCGAAAAGGGGGTAAGGCCGTTTCGCGTTCGTCTGGGTTCCCCAGGGAATGAGCTTGAGTGCTTCTTCAAAATGTTTGTCTGATGGCTTCATCAGGATTCAACTCGTCGGCAAAATTCCCCGCCATCATGCGTGGCGAAGGATTCGGGTTCTTACACTATTGATACTCTTGGCAGTTCCTCATCCACGTTGATGCCTACTGTCTTCGATTGACCATTGTGGTCTACCTTCACCGTCCAGATCGGATCGGTGGCCGTGTGCGAGATCTTCCCATGCTCTTCGCCGGCTTCCTGTGCTGTGCACACGGTCAGAATTCGATGATCCAGCGAATCGAGAGCTTCGACCTCGACGTACGGATAGATTCCGACATCCTCCGGAACCGCATGCCGGCCGGTTCGTATCAAGATTTTATCTGAGCCGAGGACGGAAGCCCGGAGCGAGGCGTGTGGCCTCTCGATAAGAAACGTATCCTCAGTCTCCTTTGCCGTCCCTTTCCCATCCCCGTTGAAGACTTGATACCGAAGCTGGACTTTTGCCTTCTTCGATTTCAAGCGAATCCGATCGTAGATGAGGAGGACGTCAGGTTTCAGAAAGACCAGCGTCCTCCGAACCAGATCGACGTCGGCATTGACAAGCCGATATGCCTCCGTGGCATCGCTTGAGACAATGAGGTGTGAGCTTGACGCCGTGTAATCTACCACTGTCGCTTCCGCCCACGAGGCATTTGTCCCTTCTTTCCCGTCATGATATTGGTGACCTTTTCCATCGATCAGGACTGCGGTGTGGGCTTCAGTTTTCCTTAGCACCCAATGCGGCAGCGTGTAGGCATAGGCGGCCTTGAATGGGTCGTGCAACAATCGTTCGCCGTACGCTGTGAAGAGCACACTATTCCGGTCGGCGTGCTCATGGTTTCCCGGCGTTCCGCTGCGAAGAGCCACGACGGAGCTTCGTTCACCCCACCCGGTGCGGGAAACGACGATGTCGTTTGTGAAACGAACATCGTGGAGGTCCGAGCCCGGAGGAGTTGCGCGGATCTTCGAGTCGTACCAGATAAGCGCGTAATGTGTTTTCACTTCACCGACCGACGTTGCCACGTATTGGGCGACGCGGTCGTTGTATCGCCGAGCAACCCAGGCGGCTACCGAGATATCGCCTACGGTGCTTGCGTCTCCGAAATTCACCGCGTCATCCGGCTTCCCGATGGTCGGCATGGACATCTGGAGGCCGTAGCGGACGGTGCCGCGGTAGTTGATGATCGACCGCTCATCGATGCCGAGCTTGCGATAAAGGACTTCGAGAAACAACGTCAGATGAAGGGCGGTATAGCCCCAATAGCTTACTCCCTCGTCGTAGCAGCCGTCCGAGCCGAACATGGGAGCGAACGCCTTTGCGCTTTGGAGCGCCATATTGAGCCAGCGTTGGGCCTGAGGATGTTTCCCGTGAAGTAAGCATGCGGCGATGCCGAGTCCGGCAATGGGAATGACCTTGAGGTTGGTCGCGTTGAGAATCAGCGGCCACCGACTCAGATCGAAACGATATTGGTAGTCGTCCTCCGGATCGAATCCCCAGCCCCGCACACGTTCCGGATACTTCATTCCGTAGAGGGTCCGGTAGCAGGCGGGGGCGCCCTTCTCACCGATCTGCCTTTCCATTTCATGCTTCATCTCTTCGCTCAAGGCATCCTCGAGCCATTCACGGGCAAAGCTCATGGCGATCGTTGCTTCCGGTGCGCGCTGGAGACCAAACGTGTGTTCGCCGGCTTCAAGGAAGTAGTCCCACCTTTTGTAGTCGAAGAGTCGTTCGATCGCGAGCTTCGCGACTTCGGAGAAATCCCGATCCTTCGTTAAGGCATAGCAGAAGGATGTCCGTTCGAGAATGATCCTTGCCCGTAACATATCGGCGACGTGGTTGTTCAGTCTGAGGTCGTTGCGAAGAAACCTTCGATCCGTTTCAAGATCCGCCTCTCTAAGTGATTTCCAGAAAGGAGCGAAGCGCGGATGTTTCGTCGTTGCCCGAATCCGATCAAGGTCTGTTGCATCAAAGAGGAGCCCTCGATTCGACTCCCGTTGCTTTGGACGTTTCTGGAGATCCGAAAAAAGGTGATTGGGATTGACGGCAAGCGCGGCAGCCGACAACGCAGCCGTATGAAGAAATTCTCGTCGAGATGAATTCATCCCAACTCCTGTAGAAGTGAGTTGACATCAATGACGGAACGGGTCTCGACCGCTTTGACCATCGCTTCGATAACTGCCAGTGCTCGGAGGCCTTCCTCTCCGCCCGTTTCTGGTTGCCTGCCGTGAACCACGCACTCGCCGAACTCATGCATTTGCAGAACGTAACTCCCGGAACCTTCCGCGCTAAAATCCTCATCAATCGTCTCCCTCAACTCTCCGTTCCGGAGCAAGTCCAACGTGAGCCGAAGCGGGAAGCAATGGATGGTTCCTTCCGTTCCATAGATTCGAACAACATACGCGTCGGCAGAGACATAGCACGAAGTGAGAGCGACGGGGATTCCGGAATCGAGCTGGAGAATGGCTGTGCTCGAGTCAAACACGGCGGCCGGCATCGCAACATTCGTGGCAAAGCATGCAACGCGAGCAATGGGTGCAATCAGATACGCGATGGTATCGACCAGGTGAATCCCAAGCTGCATCATCGGAAGAAGAGCACACTTTGTAGGGTCGGCTTTCCAGGCGGGGAGACCGGGCTGCAAACCAGCCGGCCGGGAGAGGTTTGCTTCGACTGCAACAATCTTGCCGATCCGTTTTTCATCAATAAGGCTTTTTGCTTTTCGAAATACTTGACGGCGTCGCGTGTTGTGCCCAACCATCAGTGTCAGCCTCGCCCCGCGCATCATGCGAATCATCTCCAGAGCTTCAGGGATGGAGGTGGCAATGGGTTTCTCAACAAAGACATGCTTCCGGGCAGCGGCTGCCTTCCGAAGCTGGTCGGCATGCAAATGATTGGGTGTGACCAAAGCGACGGCATCGACCGCGGGGTCGTTGATCAGTTCCTCGTAGCTTCCAACTGCACGGGCCTCGAATTCCTGAGCGACCTTCTGGTTTGCCGAAGCGTTGAGATCAAAACAGGAAACAAGTTGGAGATTCCCCGATGCGCGGATGGCCTCGACAATCGTTCTGCCATGATTCGCGATTCCGACTTGCGCTATTTTGATCTTCCGTTCGTTCATTGGTGGATGCCGGTTATGATCCCTCGCGCGCCTGCGGTTTGCTGGCGGACTGCTTCTTGCCGGTCGATTCCTTGAAGATCTCCGCGTACAGTGGGTCGCGTGGAACGCAACCGGCCGGGAACTGGCCGAGGTCGTTGTGTTTGGAGCGCATCAAGTTGGTGCAATGACTTACGGCAATACAGACGTTCGACGACTTGAGCTTCCCAAGCGTGAGCGCATCATGGGCATAATCCGGATACGCAATAGCGCCGCGCCCGGTGGCAACGATCGTGACTCGTTTTCTTCTGATGTTTGATTCTCCGGCGTTGATCAGAAAATGCCGAAGCCAACTGTACCCCGTTCCCACAACCACAAGATCGGGGAACGCCTGCTGAATTGCCCCCGTGATTCTGAAATGCCTGTCGATGCCCGAAAGCGGATGTTCCGGAGGAACATATCCGTCGATCGGCGCATGCTCGAACGGCCTCCCAATGTGCATATTATAGTAGGGACTTCCCATCGATACGTTGATCATCTTTACGCCATGATCGTGAAGGAGTCCGACGAGCTGGAGCGGCTCTGAGAGCTCTTCTTTCAGCGGATTGTGCCGATCAACGCCGAAACTGTATGGATAGGGAACGGAAAACGGGAGCGGCTTCCCGAGGCCGGTCGAAGGATCTTTCTCGTACGGAATTCCGTCGTAGGCATTGATGCGGGAGGCAATGATGAGCTTGTCGCCGAGCTCGTTGTGAATCTTACCGAGGATGTTCCGAATGAACCTCGTCCGGTTTTCAAAGCTCCCGCCGTACTTCCCCTCCCGCGTGTGGGCACCAAGAAGCTCGTTAAGCAGATACGTGTGGCACTGCTTCACATCGACGAAATCGAATCCGAGTCTGTAGACTCGCTCTACGGCCTCGACAAACATATCTTCCGTGCGCTCCAGATCTCCGTCAGTCACCAGCGGGTAGTCTGTGGGAATTTTGATGCCGTTCTTCTTATCGAGATACGTCACACTGTCCACTTGTGGATGATGATACGCGATGATGGGCTTCTGATAGCTCCAACGACCGGAGTGCGTCAATTGCAGGCCGACCATGAGATCGTCATCCCGGTCGTAGACCTGCCGGTGAGCCGCGCGAGTTTTCTTCAACATCAGCTCAAAGTCGGGCATGTTCCGCTCGTTGAGGAGTAACTGTCGCGGATTTGCCAAAGCATCCGGGACGATGGCCGTCGCCTCGCCCCAAATAAGCTTTGCCCCTCCTTGACCGAAACGTTCCCAACGACGAAACGTTAGATCGCCGGGCTTTCCATCTAGCGTCCCGTCGCATCCTTCCATCGGATGTATACCGATGGCGTTTCCGATGGTGCGATCCCCGATTTTGACGGGGCGGGCAACCGCTTCAAGCTTCTCGTCGAAGGTGATATCGACACCATAGAGCTTGCAGTCTCTTCTCAGATCGTCGAGCGACTTGTATGTGAAGTACTTTTCAGGCACATGATTCCTCAGGCTACAGCAGACTGGAATCCGATCTTCGGCTTAGATGCTCATTTCGATGGCGATGTTCTTCTTCGGCAATGGCAAGGTGAGGGAACCGTCGACAATTTGCATCTTCATCCCGTCGACGGATGCGGTGTGTTTCCCGACTGCGCGTTGGAGGTGGAGACCAACCTCATGACCATGGACAACGAGCTTTGCATTGACCGTGTCCAGGCCGGCAAGCATGCGTGGCCGAAGTACGAGGTTTCTGGGGTTCGGGCGAACTCCAAGAACATGGTGCACGAAGAACGTCACGATCTCCGCCCAAGTCCACACTACGACTCCAACGGGCGGAAGAGGAGGCACGGGCCGATCGACATAGCACTCGAGCCAGGCACCCGCCTTTCCTCCCGTGATGCCGAGCATCCAGCGAAGCGCTCGCCAAACCTTTTCATCGTTCCCGGCTTCGAGGTACGACCTGGCAAGAAACATCGTGGCAAAGGGCCACGGCCCCGGGGAATCGGGTTCCGACGTGAGGTGATAGCGCCCGTAGCCGCCCATCGTCCAACGCTGGTTCCAGAGAAGTTCCATGGCTTCCAGTGTCTTGGCGGCGAGCGGGCTTTTGGGATCCACAAGCCCCAGCATGATGGGCATGACGCTTGAAGTGTCCGGCTCACAATAGGAGATGCTCTCTACATTGAGAGGGACGCCGGGAGGCATCGCCTTTCGATTCGGAGGCTCGAATGTTCTCTGCACCTCGCCGTTCGCCAATCGGCGTTTAATGAATCTGCCGCCATCGACAAGGGAAAACCTGGGATGATCCAGAAACGATTGCTTCATCAACCGCGAGACGGATTCCCACGTTCTTGCGTTGGCTGGCTCACCCAGGTGAGTTGCCATTTGCGATGCCAGCTCGAGTCCGATGATGTTCCAGACCTGATAGGCAAGCTCGTACCCTTCTTTTACACCAAAGGCTGCATCGCGTTCCCAGTACTCTCGTGAGTTTTTCACAAGGCCGATGGTTGGATCCATGAAGACCGGCTTGAGAACATAGTTGGCAACCGCTTTGATTTTCGACCAATACTCCTTGATGAGACTATCATCCCCCGTCCACACCCAATGAGTCCATAGAGCATAGATCAATTCTCCGTTCTGGTCAAGTTCAATGGTTTCCGGAGGCCTATGCCGGCTGGCATCAATTGCTCGCCCTTCGTCATCCACCGAATAGGTAAGCATGCGGCGGATGAGGGATTCTGCAATACTCGCTTGACCGGCGAGCGTGGCTCCCACTGCGACCATACTGCTATCCCGAACCCACTCGAAGTTGTACTGCCAGATGCCGGCATCCATTTTTCCCGATCTGGCGACTGCGGCGCGAATTCCGGATTTTGATGCATCAAAAAGGTGATTCAACCCTGCATCGGCGGTCTTGAAAATCGTTTGACTGCGCCAGTATTCCTCCGTCTCATTCCGCATCACCTCCACGCCTTTCTTCTCAAACTCCTCTCGGGACTGATTCAGCGTCAGGACGATAGTCGCCGTCCGATGCTCGCCGGCAGGAATATCTCCAACTCGAATACTCAGATGCCGGTCACCGGCTGTTGCCTCACCCAAGGTAAAAAGTTGCAGGGTTTGATACCCTGCGGCTGTCAACGTCATGCGAACGCGGTCGACATGATATTCATCGAAGAACATCAGGTTGGGATAGAGCAGCACATTGGCCGTTGCTTTTACCTGGCTCGCGCGCTTGTTCTGAATAGTCACGGTTCGAATCAACGCTGAATCGTTGATCGGGCAGAACAACTCTTCCCGGATGAGACATCCTGCGGCTTCCCATTCAATGACAACTGTGGGCACACCGCTTGGATATTCCCATCGGACAGTGGAGCTGGTGTAGTCGGGGGAGTATCCCTTGCCATCGATAAGGGCAGACACTCGGGAGTTTTGAAGCCCACGCTCGGGATGATAGAGATACGTACTGATCTTGCGGGCAAAATGTTCGGCAGACATCAGAAGTAGACCACAATGCGTGCCGTATTCCGGTTTTGGGGAGGTCTGCAACGCTGCAAGGATGATTCCGTTGCCGAGGAGAAAGTATTCCGTTCCAGGATTATTGGATTGATAGTCGTGATGGAGTTTCTGCTCCTGACCCAACGAATTTTGGTCACNNTGTAGCGACCGCGCCCGCACCGACGTACTTCAAGAACTCACGGCGCTCCAGACTCATAATGGTATGCCTTGGTTGGACTCGATTTCTTTGAGGTAAGATCGAAGGATCTCCACGTTTCGCTTTGACTTCTCGACTAACGGCAGTGAATGCGTTTCGATGGTCACGTGATTCACAACCCTATCGCGCACGATCGCTTCTAATTGTCCTCGCCAGTCGATTGCGCCTTCTCCTATCGGAACGCATTCAATCGTGGCTCCCTTTTTTGTATCCTTCGCATGGATGTTCGCGATGAATCGTTTGATGGACTCATACCCGTTGGGGAATGGCGACTCGGAGGTCCCAAAGCCGTTACATGGATCCCAGTTTGCACGCAGAGAAGGTCTTCCCACGGCATCGATCAACTGCGCCGTGTTGGCGCCGGAGTCGCACCAGAATCCAGGTTCATTTTCAACAGCCAGGGTGATCCCGGCACTCTCAGCCATCTCTGCCGCACGTCGGAGAAGATCTGTAGCGCGGTGGAGGTTATCGGACGGCTCGTTGACCTCGCGCTGAAATCCGAAGACGATGACGATCGGGGCTCCGAACTGCCGGGCGAGATCAAGCGTGCGCGGCAAGTCGTTGGTCAGTTCATGTTCGAGCCGCGCCGCAGCCGACAACGAATGTTTGAAGATGCCCGGTGAAAGTGCCGATACGGTAAGGTGATTGGTCTTGACGATATGGAGCACCTCGTCGAGCTCGCGTTTATCGACGTTTGGGATACGTCCGGTCTTCAGGACGCGAAGCTCGACAATTGAGAGACCCCACTCGACCGCGAAGCGAGCCGCCTCACCGAAATCAGGCGAAAGCTCGTCACTGACAATTCCCAAGGAGAGCTTGTGCATGCGTCTGTTCTTCCAGTTACGAGGGGCATCCGTCTCTCTTGATGCCGGTGCGGCAAAGATCCGGGTAATATGTTTTTCTGAGAATTTCCTCAAACGCTGAAGCCAAGGCGCTTTGAGATCAAGGCTGCCTCCCGCTTCAAAACAGCAACGAGATTCGGAACGAGGTTCCTATCTCGGTTCATACGATCGGAGGGAATTGCCGTCATCAGCGACGCAGCGACCCTTCGTGAATGATCCAGAATGGGTACCGCCACCGCACAGAGGTCTGGTTTGTATTCACCGTCGGCAACGGCATAACCGAGTTTCTTCACTTCCTCCAGACGTTTCTTCAGCTTTGCTTCATTGGTGATTGTCTTTGGAGTGTACTTCTTGAGGCCATGGCGTTCGATCATAACATCAACCTGCTCGGATTTCATGTCGGACGCAAGTATGAGCCCGATTGCAGTGCAGTGAAAAGGAGATCGGAGTCCCAACCGAGTCACCATTTTCCAGATCTCGGGAGTATCCACATGATCAACAAGGATCACTTCGTCGTGATCGAGCAGACCGAGGTAGAAGCTCTCCCGGGTCTCGTGTGCGAGCGTGACGAGATGAGGATGGGCGATGGTTTTCAAATCTATTTTCGCCAGCGCGGCGTTCCCCCAGTCGAGCAGCTTCATCCCGAGGGTAAAGAGCCTTCGATCACGATCTTCAACGATAATGAAATTCTGTTGAAGCGTGTACAGAATGCGGAACATCGTGCTCTTGGGTACTTTTGTTTGGACGGCAAGTTGCGCGAGCGACATGCCCTGGGCGGAGGTCGAGAGCAATTCGAGCACTCGAATCGCTCGATCAATCGCCGGGACGGTATAGTTCAGTGCCATGGTTGATATTTTTGCTAATTGAATGTGGTTTAATTAAGGTGGTATGAGTATAAGAGAATTCCCTACGTTTGTCAAGACATCGCTGTGC
>DMMN01000343.1 GCA_003453835.1 Bacteroidota bacterium
CGCCAAGGATCACTATTCCGACAATCGCTAGTGTCAAGCCAAAAAAAAGAACCGATTCCGGCGTTATCCTTCCAGCCGGCAGCGGCCTCTTCTCGGTTCGCTTCATAACCGCGTCAAGATCCCGCTCAATGTACTGATTGAGCGCACCCGCCCCTCCTCCGAGACAGATCGTCCCAAAGGCCGTCCAGAAGAACAGCGGCACACTCATCGAGCCGATACTCCCTAGATAGAAGCCGCAAAGGGCGGTGAGCGCTGAGAGACCGGTCAGCTCCGGTTTCATCAACTCAATATAATCCAAGACTCGTGATCGCGCCGGAATCAGTTCGCCGGCCAGAGCCCTACGTTCAACGTTCAAGCGGCTACCTCCCTTCCCGAGAGGATAGCTGGAAAGTGAACTTGCATGCCGGACAACCGATACACATAGAGTGTCGTCAGAACACACACAGCCAGGAGCAATGCCCCCGTTGAGACATGCGCAGTAGTAATATCAAATTCCTTCCTTGATAACACTGTCCAAATGCCGAGCGATACCTGAACTGAGAGGAGCGCCACCATAGACATCGCAAGATGAGAGAATCGCTTGATCACGCTCGACATCCGCCAGAGACGAATCGATGACATCACGATCATGAGGCTAACGATGACAGCCCAATATCTGTGGAGCATGTGGATGACAATCTGGCTCGACGTTATCCCTCCGTCAGCGGCAAGCCGTATGTCTGAGTAAATCAACTGTCGATTGTAGACATCGAGAGATTCAGGTGAAAGGGATGGAACGAGCTGGCCATATGCCAATGGAAAATCGGGGACGGCCAAACCCGACTGCGTGTGGCGCATCACCGCTCCGAGAACAAGTTGAACAAATACGCCCGCCGTCGTTACCACGAGCAGGCGAATCAATGGAGAGTTTTCGTCCATCCCTTTAAGCAGCGGCTTCGAGGTCTGCCACCCCCGTGACGTGAAGAGGGCAATCGATGCAACGATGCAGAAATATGTTTGGGCAAGCGTGGCATGGCTTACCGAAATGGGAGTTGGAAGAAGAAACAGAACCGTCAATCCGCCGAGAAGACCTTGCGTCACGACGACCCCGACCGCCACAAATCCCAAGTTACGAACCCACTGTCGTTGCTCACTCCGCCAGAGCCAGACCGCGAGAACAACGGTCAGGATCCCAACGAACGTCGCGACCATGCGGTGACCGTGTTCATAGAAGATACCCCCCACCATTGGAGGCATGAGTTGTCCGTAGGACAATGGCCAGTCAGGAACGGCCAATCCGGAACCGGTGCTTGTGACGAGTCCTCCTGCAACAATCAGGAGGAAGACGCTCACTGCAGTGAAAACCGCGAAGAAATGTAGGGGTCTATCGTAGCTTATGTTCATTTCTCAGTGAATGAGTTCAGAGAGGGGTGGTCTTGTAGGGCATCTTCCGCTCTTTCCTTCGCGCCGCGACTCGCGAATTCTATTCTTGGAGATAGGATGCCTCCTGCGCGAGCCAGGCTCTATATTCTTCCTCCGTTTGGATCGTTACATAACCCCTCATGCGGTAATGTCCCAGCCCGCATAACTGCGCACAGGCGATCTCCATTGGCGAAGGTGAAACGGCGACGATCTCTGTGATACCATTTTGAAGGAGGAAAGGGATCACGTCCGGGGAAATCGGTTGGTCCTTTGACACGATCACGACTCCGTCCTTCGCCCTGTATTCCTCACGCGAGACTAAGGCCGAAAGCAACGCGTTGCTCGTGTCCTTCATCGAGATCGTGTACGTCCTTGCAGTAGCGTCAGCAAGCTGGACACTCGTCAGTGTTGGCGTGAACCAGACAGGAATCACCTCGCCCGGGATCACGTCCTGTTTCACTCTCAACAACGGAATACCAAAACTGTGTATGACATCTTTACTGCTCAGGCGAAGGATCGCAGGTTTCCCGACCGGCAGGTTCAGTTGGTTCACCGTGAAGACATCATCTTTGGCGTCATGGTCTTCTCGATCCAATCCCAATGGATTCTCGGCGGAGATCAGCTTGATGTCGGTTCGACCAAACTTGCCGTCAGCCCCCGGGTAGTGGATATTCCACGCAAATTGCTCGGCGACAACGCGAACGACGGTCGCATCCCCCTCGCTCGGGAACTCGTTCACGCGCTCAGCCCACAAGGGCACGGCGAATCCAACCAGCAGGATTGCCTCAAATACTGCCACGCCGATCTCAAGATAGGATGAAACATGGCTTTTTACTCCGGCGTAGTCCGCGCGAGGATTTCGAGATTTCCGAAAGCGTATCAGCGTGTAACCGAAAAACGCACCCCAGCCCACAAACAGAACCAGCATCAACCAGTGGACGACCGCCAGCATTTGATCAACCTGAGGGCCGTGGCTCGATGCATCGAGGGGCAGTCCAAGATAGTGTAGTAACTGCTGCATTCGTCTATTCTCTCCCTAGGTAGTTGAGATATCGCTGATCTTCTCGTTCTTTTCCGTGCGTCTCAATCGTCTCCGCATCTGAATAACAAAGGCAACGACCCCGCTGAGCACTCCTCCAGTTATCCCCAATAATGTGAAGATGGCCAGATTCAATCCCTGCGTGGCCGAAGACGCTTCCGATGGATTAAAGCAAACCGGACATGCGGACACAACACCACCTAAGGCCAACATTAAAATCGATATAGCGCAAAGACGTGACAGTCTGCTTGCATTCATGCCGATTTCCCCCCTCTTACTGTCATGGTGTAGGTTTCCGAAATTTGCCAAGGAACCACCGACCGTACAAGACGAGGCCGATCGCCGCCGCCAAAGCTCCAATTCCACCGATGACTCTCGTTGAACTGCCCTCCACCGCTTCCGACGTGAACAGCCAGGCAGCAAATCCAATCACCAACAGCGTAGAAATGGTAATGAAGAGAATGTGAAAGACTTTCAGTGACATAGCGTTAGCCCACCCTGTCGTGGAAGTGTGACAGCGGGAGAAAGATCAGAGACAGAAAGAAGATGCCCGTGAGCACCAGTATCGCATAAATGAGCCTTCGCTCGGAGATAAGGTGCATGAAGTAGTTGGATACAAGATATCCCTTGATGGAGGCGACGATAAGGGCGAGGAGAACCGACGGAAACACGGAGAGGTGAAGATAGGAGAGTGAGACCGTTACAATCGTCAATGCGAGAAGTGCCACGAAAACGACAACGTAGATCCTCGCGTGCGCGCCGTTGGATGCTTGGGTGTTGCTCATGCTTTTCTCCTCATAACAAATAGAGAACCGGAAAAAGGAAAATCCAAACCAGATCGACAAAGTGCCAGTAGAGACCGGCAACTTCGATTCGATTCGTAAAACGCTCGGGATCCGTCACCCACATCTTGCTCCCTGGTCCCCAGAAATACGCGTTGACAATCATCCCCCCAATCACGTGGAGACCGTGAAGACCCGTCAATGTGAAGTAGATGGCTAAGAAAGTATTCTCGCTCGGATAGAGGTGATGTTCGAACTTCGCTCCGTACTCAATGGCTTTGATGATCAAGAAAACGAAACCGAGCAAGACGGTGCCTCCAATGTACTTTCTGTACTTGCCGAAGTCCCGATTTCTGAGAGCCACCCACGACATGACCATCGTAATACTGGACGTTATGAGAACAACCGTGTTGAGCGTGGCGAGCGGAACGTTGAGAATCGTGTACCCGTGTGGCCATGCCAATGCTCCCGTTCGAAGAAGAATGTACGACGAGAAAAGAGCGCCGAACAACATGACTTCCGAAGCGAGAAACAGCCAAATGCCCAGCTTTGCATTGAACACACCCGTATCGGGACGCTCGGCAACCGTGTAGGGAATCTGCATGGAGACGTTATGCCTTTTCTGGTTGGTGTTGGGGAGTGTAGTCCCGTAAGTGGCCGGGAACACTGTACTCATAGGGTCCGCGATGCACTTCGGGTACGACCGTGAAGTTCCCGTGGGGCGGCGGCGTGGGTGTCGCCCATTCAAGCGTCGTAGCCTCCCACGGATTGTCGCTCTCCACCTTTCTCCCCTTTCGAGAACTCAAGAAGAAATTGATGATGAAGGGAATTTGAAATAACGCCAACATCCAAGCCGAGATCGACATCCACTCGTTCAGGTGAAACACCCCTTGGGCATGGGCGTACTGCTGACCACCATCATAAAGCCTTCGCGAGACTCCGGCGAGTCCCTGAACAAACATCGGCATGAATATCCCGTTCATACAGACGAGCGACCCCCAGAAATGAAACTTGCCCCAGAACTCGTTCATCATTCGTCCCGTCACTTTGGGATACCAGTGATACACGCCGGCGAACAATGCGAAAATCGTCCCCGGCGCAACAACATAGTGAAAGTGCCCGATGACGTAATAGGTGTCATGTAAATGAATGTCGGTGGGCGCAAGTCCTAGTGGAAGTCCTGTCAGACCACCGATCCCGAACATTGGCAGGAACGCCAGGGCGAAGAGCATCTGCGTGTTGAACCGCATCGACGCCCCCCAAAGCGAAATGAAGAGTGCCGTCAGGATGATGACCGAGGGGATGGAGATGATCATGGTGGTCGTCTGGAAAAAGGTACTGATGACGGTCCCCATTCCCGTCAAGAACATGTGATGAGCCCAGACGATGAACGACATGAAGCCTAGAAATATCGCAGCATAGACCAGTGAATTGTACCCCCAGAGAGGTTTCCGCGTGTTGTTCGCGACGATCTCCGCCACGATCCCCAGCGCGGGGAGAATCAAGACATACACTTCCGGGTGAGCAAGAAACCAAAAGAGATGCTGCCACAACAAGGGGCTCCCCCCTCCTGAGTATGGCATCACCTCACCGGCAACGACAAGGCCGCTCGGCATGAAGAAACTCGTCCCCGCTAGACGATCCATCAGTTGCATCACGCCGGCAGCCTCCAGGGGTGGAAACGCTAGAAGCAGCAGGAATGAAGTCACAAGCTGGGACCAGACAAAGAAGGGCAAACGCATGAAGGTGAGCCCGCGTGCCCGAAGCTGGACAATTGTAACGATGAAGTTGATCGAACCAAGAAGCGATGAGGTAATGAGGAACACCATTCCGAATAGCCACACCGTTTGACCCATCGTTGCTATAACGGAGAGTGGGGCATACGATGTCCAGCCAGAATTCGCGGCTCCTCCGGGCATGAGAAAACTCGCCAGCATCGTTACACCGCCCAGGAAATAAACCCAGTAGCTCATCATGTTTAGCTTGGGAAATGCCATATCCGGTGCGCCGATCTGGAGAGGAACGACATAGTTGCCAAACGCTCCGACTGCCAGAGGAACTACCCCCAGGAATACCATGATAGTCCCGTGCATCGCTCCAAGTTGATTGTAGAACTCCGGCAGCATGATTCCCCCGGGTGCGTTGGCTTCGCCGAGAAGTCCCCCAATGAATGGAATCGGTTGGCCGGGATACGCGAGCTGCCACCTCATCATCATCATGAGACTAAAGCCGAAAAAGAGAAAACAGAGGCTCGTGAGGAGATATTGGAGTCCGATGACCTTGTGATCCTGCGAGAAGATGTACTTCTGCAGAAAGCCCAATGGATGTTCGTGATGATTGCCGGTATGCGCTACCGCCGCGACATGAGCCACTGAATCGATCCTTTCCTGTGATTGCCTTCTTCAGATTCGGAATGTAGAGATAACCAATCGGCTACTTCGCGGCGTACTTGAACTCTGCGGTCGCCGCTCCTGTCGCCGCGACCTTTACCTTCGCGGTACGCGCTCCGNNTACGGGCTCCATATTTCTCGTGCCATGTTTCGACGGTGTATTCTCCGGCGGGAAGTCCCTTGATGGTGAAACTTCCGTCATCACCCGTTACAGCGTAGAATGGATGATTGAACACGCCGATGTACGCGCTCATCCACGGATGAACCTCGCATTTCACTTTGAAGGTCTCCACCTTGTCGAACTTCACGTTGATCTTCATTCCTTTCGTCGGCATGGCGCGGTTGAATTGCGTATTCTCCTTCGACAGCGTGTGAACGTTGTGAAGCGTGGGATCGCTGTTCAAGATCTCAAGCTCTTGTCCCAACTGTACTCCGAGGACGTGGGGCTTGTAGATACACCCAAGCTGATCGAATACGACTTTCCCTTTTGCCGCCGGGAACGTCTTTCCCGCTAGCCCGTCCTTCACAGAGATCAGGACGTTCTTGAGAGTGCCGTTCTTGTTCACAACCACTTCTTCCCCCGTCACTGGATCCTTGTGCGCTCTCATGCACACTGCATCTGCACCCATCGTCAATCGAGCAGGTTTCGGCGCCGTTCCTTCGAACGTGACCTTCCCAGTGATATCACCTGCAAGGATTGTTCCGGCAAAACAAAGAGTAAGCGTTCCAACTGCAAGAACCTTCATTGTACTTCTCCTTCTCTATTGATGGACGAATGATGAAAAAGGGAAACTTCAATTCCCCAATGCGATTCCGCTGCGACGTTTTGCCCCCAGGCTCCAGACGTACGTCTTGAGCGCCTTTATCTGCTGTCTTGCGTTTCCATTGAAGATCGTCTGATCAGGCGCTTGCCCCTCGAAGAAGAAGCTCGGCATTCTCGTGCCCGGCTGAAGTTTCTGCGGATCATCGAGCCAATCGACGATCCACTCGGGCTTGAGACGGCTCGCTGCGAGAGAAAGATCGGGCGCAAGATCAGATGCCGAAGTCGCTCCCCCAACCTTCACCGCACCCGTTGGATGACATTTGGCACACTGGTAGAGGTCGAAGAGTTTCTTCCCTGGCCCGATGTACTTCTCCTCGATGGGCGATGCAGGATAGTCTCGGAACGACATGTCCTGCTTCGACATTCCTAAGAAGTACTTCGACACCTTGGAGATTTCATCGTCCGAAAGGTTGAACGTTGGCATGCGAATCTGTAACCACGGACGGATGGTAGAAGGGCCTTGGAGGAATCCGTGGAGCCACGGTTCCTGGACTTTCGCGCCTTGGCTTTCCGGAAGCGGTGGCGGCCCTAACGCCGCCTCTTCATAGTGTGCCAGCACATATCCGCCGCGGTCTTCCAGCGTGTGGCACTGGATGCAGTTGTAGTGCATCGTCAGCTTCCGCCCCGCCTCGATATCCTGCTCACGCCTATCGAATGGATGTTGAAATCCGGCGAGCGGGAGATCGCGAGTTAGGCCCATCATGAACATCCGAACCAAGCCAATCTCTTCATCACTAAATCCAAACACGGGCATCTTTTGTACGATCCGCTCCGTCTGATAGAGCCTTGAGTTCTTCAGCTTCCCCCAAACCCAGCCACGCCAGGTTTGCTTCACGGCAACCGGACCGCCGTCGGGACTCTCGACATAGTCTCTTTCGGCATCATGGGGCAATTCCCTGGTATCTCCGAAATCCATTTGTTCTACCTTCTTGCGCCCGAAGTCCGAAAGGGAGACGCTCACTTTCCCTTCGCCTTCCATTCCCTTGATCGTATGGCATCCAGCGCAACCGTACTCTCTGATAAGTTTATCTCCCCGCATGATCTTCTCGGAATTATCAAGGTCGAGGTCCACTGGGGGCAAGCTGCGCACATCCTTCTGCGTGGCCAGATACGCCACGATGTCGCGCGCTTCGCCATCCGTGAGGCGCAGGCTCGGCATTCTCGTTTCAGGATTGTAGTGGCGAGGATTCTTGAGCCAATCGTAGAGCCAATCGGGGCTTACCTTGCTGCCGACCCGGGTCAGCTCCGGCGCTATGTCATAGCTCGTACCGCGGGAGATGCGGGCGGTTTGATCCTCCNNTGGCAAGCCCGGCAGCCAACAGCATCGAAAAGCTTCTTGCCGGCGGCAACGTTTCCTCCGACAAATGATCCTCTCGGGCGGGCGACTTCGAATGGTGAACTCTTTCCGATGTTGAAAAGGTAGGAAGTGATCGCCTCAGCCTCGTTCTCTGTAAACCGGAAATTCGGCATGCGCGTGTGAAGGTTGTCGTCCTTCGGGTTCTTCCCCCAACGGAAGATCCATTCGGGTGAAGTCTTCTTGGTCAACGAGTTCAACGGCGGTCCGATTCTGGTGATGTCTGCAAAACCCTTGATTTCGTGGCAGCCGAAACAGCCGGACTCGAGAACAATTTGCTTGGCGCGCGTAAACGGTTTGCCGTACTTCACAACCGTCTCGTGGCCGTGACATGCGTTACAGGTCGCATAGACATCGGAACCTCGGAGCAACGGAGTCTCCCAATAGTGGTCTTCATCTCCGTGGGCAAATCCTGACGTCAAAGCAGGACCCTGGCCTCTGTGGCAGGGCGTGCATCCAAACGATTCGGGATTATGCTTGGCGAGCGACTCTGGAACCGGGTGTTTTGTGTACGGCTGGGGGGCNNGGGGGCATCGATCATGAGCTCGTCAGCCCAACCCGCGTGGCACGTCTGACACCGATCGACACGAGCCTTGACCTCATTAAACGGAGTGAACTCAAAGTCGTTCAGGACGACTTGCTTGATTTGGATGGGCTGGCGTCGGGCACGGTCTATTTTGATGTTGATCGAGTTGAGCGTCGCGTGAATCCTGTTGTGCTCGATCTGCAGACTGTCCACAGGGTCTTTGTACGAGTTGATAACGAGGCTCACCTCCGCAATCTTGCGGTTCAAGACCTCCATCTCGTCTGCATGCCGTACAATGGATGCGTCGTGCTCAGCAAGTTCCTCCTTCAGATTCGTATCCTCTTTCCCCTCATGAATGCTCTTCTTATAGATGTAGTAAGAAGCATCGGAACGACTTCGGGCGAATCGCCAATCGCGGGTTTCCAGATCGAGCTGTTTCTGAAGGTCAAACTTTGCTTCGACGGCCCTGACGTATTTTTCGGACTCGAGCCCCTTTTGGGCGACCGTCAGTGCCTCACGGAGTTGAGCCACCTGAGCCGAATCGATCTGGGTGAGCGCCTCACTGCGAAGCGAATCGAGCTTCCCGGCGACAAGATCGTGATAGCCAATCTGATACTCTTTCCAGGGGCGACGTACCCGCACCTCATCCCACACCGACCACATCGTTCCCAGAAAGAGGATGGCACTGAAGAGCAGGTAGTACCTGCCGTAGCTTCGAGTCTCCACAGGAATTTGGGCGCGTTTCTCGAGAAGCATGCTCTTCCTTATCGTCCTGCCGAATTCATTAGATGTTGAACCACGGGGTGACCCAGACATACTTAACCGGGTTCATTCCAACTGCCAGCGGCGCAAGCCTCAGAATGATTTTGACCACCAAACCCACCATCGTCACGAACAGGAACGCAACGATGTTGTATCGAACGGGCCCGAGTTTTCTCATCGATTCCGTATTTCGCTTTCGGAGCCAGTAGAGGGGGATAAGCGAATAGAATCCAACGACNNAAGCCGCACCGAAGACGAAGGCGACTGGGTTAAGCGAATTGTCAGGAAGCCGCGTCGGAATCCCAAACATCTCCGACAGATCGACGTTCGTCAAAACGCCGACGAAATGCGGATCCCACTTCTCCCCCGGGAGAAAGAAATTCCAACCGGGCCCTCGCATAAACGTCCCGATCACGATGAGCGCCACCCACAGCACAATAAAACCAAAACAGAATGTCATGACTGCGAATTTTCGCTCCCGAAATGTGTAATACCCGCTTCCTTTCGGATTAATGTCGACGTACGGTATCGCCATCAACCCCACAATGATGAGCGTCGGGAGAACGACGCCGGCAATCCATGGATCAAAGTAGACAAGCATCTCTTGCAGGCCGAGGAAATACCAGGGAGCTTTCGACGGATTCGGTGTCAGGGCGCGGTTGGCAGCTTCCTCAAGGGGAGCATCAAGAAATACGGACCACAGAACGAGGATCGCCATGACGGCGATCGTCATCAAGAATTCGACACGCACGAGGTAGGGCCACACCTGAACTTTGTCATCGAGACGCGCCTCGTCGGGCAATTCCTGAGAGTCGTTCTTCTTTGCCTTAACCCACCACAGCCAGGTGAAGAAGATCACGGAGACCAACAGCAACACGATCGGGATGTTGTCGGGCTTCGAGAGAATT
>DMMN01000013.1 GCA_003453835.1 Bacteroidota bacterium
TTCGACTTCGCTCGCCCCGACAAGAATCGTCGGGGCTCGCTACGCTGAGACTGAGAATTGCCTGGGGGTAAACGCGTGAGGGGATGCTTTGGTCGCCTCATCGAAGAATCTCGAAGAACGATGCTTTGGACAATCGGGATGAAAACCGTACATTGGGGCGCCGTGTTCTCCTCACTCATCTCAGACCAATCGGACATCTGTGTATGACCATTCGAATTTTCGTCACGGGCGGGACTTTCGACAAGGAGTACAACGAACTAGACGGCAAGCTCTTCTTCAAAGATACTCACCTGCGCGAGATGCTCGCCTTGGGAAGGTGCAAGGTTGAAGTTCAGATCCGGACATTGATGATGATTGACAGCCTGGAGATGACGGACGCCGACAGGGAGATGATCCTCGAGAATTGCCTGCAGACGACGGAGGACAAGATCGTCATCACGCATGGAACCGATACGATGGAGCAGACGGCCGGGATCCTCGGCCGGTCGATACAAGACAAGACAATCGTTCTTACAGGCGCTATGGTTCCGTACAAATTCGGGAGCTCTGATGGTCTCTTCAACCTCGGGAGCGCCCTTGGATTCGTACAGACTCTTCCACCGGGCGTCTTCATTGCGATGAACGGACGCTGTTTCCATTGGAACAACGTAAGAAAGAACAAGCAAACCGGCGAGTTCGAGGAGATAGGGTAAGGGCCATCCATTTCGCCGAACTTCCTCCACCCGGAATCCAACAAGCCGCGGTTTGCCGTAACAGTTCTCCCGTACTTCAATTCATCCACGTTGCCGAATCCGTTGCACTCGTCTCTGTAATCATTTGGGATGTTCGTCTCCCCCAGAACCATTCTTCCGACCTTCAGTTGTCGCTTCCGTCTTCCCGCTGCCTTCGTCTTGAACTCGCGTGAAGGTCGATCTTTGGATTTTTCCAAATCGTTCTCTATCTTCTGACGGATTTCAGCAACCGGTTGTGAACGATCTCGTCGGTCCTTCTGACGCGGGAAGACCTCGGAGACGACGCGACGAAGGCAAACGTTCGTCATCAACAAGGGGTGACAAACCATACTGAGGAGGTTTTCTTCTGAACACGCCGACACTCGACCAGCTCTGCATCAATACCATTCGCACGCTCGCAATGGACGCTNNAAGGCGAAATCGGGCCACCCGGGTATGCCAATGGGTGCAGCGCCGATGGCCTACCTCCTCTGGACGAAACATCTCAGACACAATCCCGCCAATCCCCGCTGGCATAACCGGGATCGGTTTATCCTTTCCGGGGGACACGGCTGCATGCTCCTCTACAGCCTCCTGCATCTGACCGGGTACGAGTTGACGCTCGATGACATCAAACAATTCCGTCAGTGGGGAAGCAAGACCCCGGGGCACCCCGAATCGCATCTGACCCTCGGCGTCGAGACCACGACGGGACCCCTTGGTCAGGGTTTCTCCAACGGCGTCGGCATGGCGATGGCCGAACGCTACCTTGCGGCACGCTACAACCGCTCGAACTTCGACGTTGTCAACTATCGAATCTACGCCATCGTCACGGACGGCGATCTGATGGAGGGAGTAACGTCGGAAGCTGCCTCGCTTGCCGGACATCTGAAGNNCGATGCGGCGATCGGGTCGGCACAGAAGGAGACGGAGCGGCCGTCACTCATAAAGATTCGAACACACATTGGCTTTGGAAGTCCAAATAAACAAGATACGGCTGAGGCGCACGGTTCACCGCTCGGGGAAGAAGAAGTAAGACTCACAAAAAAGAACCTCGGATGGGATCCGAACGCGCACTTCTTTATTCCTCCTGAAGCGCTCTCTCACTTCCGTCGCGCCGTGGAGATGGGAAAGAAATGGGAATCGCTCTGGCACACAAAATACGAAGGATACAAACGAGCCCATCCGGAACTCGCTCAGGAGCTTGAGAACATCCGGGCAGGAAATCCGGGTGACGCGTGGAAGAAAGCCTTGCCCCAATTTGGACCGGAGGGGGGAGGGATGGCTACACGCGAAGCTTCAGGCAAAGTGCTGAATGCAATTGCTCCCCATCTCCCTTCGCTCATCGGAGGATCTGCCGATCTGACTCCTTCGAACAACACTCATCTCAAGGGCTTGCCGGAGTTTCAGGGCATTACCCCGACCGGCCGTAATCTGAAGTTTGGCGTCCGCGAACACGGAATGGGATCCCTCCTCAACGGCCTCGCGTTGACGGATGGAATGATCCCCTACGGCGGAACATTTCTCGTTTTCTCGGATTATATGCGCCCCCCCATCCGGCTGGCGGCAATTATGGGTGTCCGACCAATCTATGTGTTCACGCACGACAGCATCGGNNCGACCAGCCGATGCAAATGAAGTGGTTTGGGCATGGAAGGTTGCCATCGAGCACAAAACGGGTCCCGTCGCGCTCGCGCTCACGCGCCAGAAGGTACCGCTCATAGACCGCACGCGGTATGCTTCTGCAGAACATCTTGCAAAAGGTGCATACGTTCTCGCGGAGAGCGTGCCGACTCCTCAAATCATTTTGATCGGAACAGGATCCGAAGTTCAGCTTGTCCTTGGAGCATATGAACAGTTGACAAAGGAAGGGATCGCCGCACGAGTCGTGAGCATGCCTTCCTGGGAGCTCTTTGAGCGTCAGTCGAAGGAATATCGAGACCTCGTTCTTCCGCCTGTCGTTAAGAAGCGCATCGCGGTCGAAGCCGGCTCGCCGATGGGATGGCAGACGTACATCGGAGACGGTGGAGCGATTCTGGGCATCACAACGTACGGAGCGTCCGCTCCCGTGGAAGTGCTTATGAGAGAGTACGGGTTCACGGTCGAGAACGTGCTGAGGAGAGCGAGAGAGATTCTTGCGTCATAGAGGTGAGCGCGCATCTCCGCTGAAGTCCTGACGCGATTGACCGTCCAAACGGATCACGCTCGGAGGACCGAGGATCAAGAATTCCTCCGCGCTTCGGGAGTCCACGGAAGATTTTCATAAACTGAAGGAATGAAATCGTGAGCATTGTCAAGTCTCTTCTTCGACCCGTCCCGGCACTTCTCCTTGTGTTTGCTCT